>JAFRGU010000026.1 GCA_017433675.1 Clostridia bacterium | reverse complement strand
GTCAAGCGGCTGATCGGTTTGCCCGGGGACCGGGTGAAGCTCGAGGGCGGATACCTGTACGTCAACGGGGAAAAATACGAGGAAACCTACATCAATGATGAATACCGGGTGGCCGGGGGAAGCAACGGGCAAACCTTTGCGGAGGTTTATATTCCGAAGGCCGGGGACACGCTGAAGCTGGATTACCTGGATGAGGCGAAGACCCGGATCGGCATGTATGTCGGCGGCGAGGCCTGGGGCTGGCGGGGCATCTGCAGCGACGCTGTCAGCAGCGACGGACAGCGGCTGAGCTACGACCGGAGCGGCGCACTGACGCTGAACGGTGAGGATATCTCCGGGAATACCGCGAAGATCCAGGAGCTGGTGGGAAAGGAATTCCGGCTGGAAAAGGATCTGTATTTCGTGATGGGAGATCACCGGAACAACTCCAACGACAGCCGGGCCCAGGGACCGATCAGCCGGGATATGATTATCGGGCATGTCCGGTTCGTTTTCTTCCCGTTCAGCAACTGGCGCGGCGTGAAATAAGGAGGCTTGCCAAGGCGGCGGCCTTCTGATAAAATAATATATCTCAACAGAAGGAGGGGCGGCATGTGGCGAAGTTGGATCCCGTAGTCCGGAAGGAAACAGCTTACGCAGCGACATGGGTGGCCGCTCTTTCTCTTGTTATGGAAGCTGTTTTTCTGATCCTGAAAAGATGGTCCGGCGCTGTGCTGGCCGGGAACCTGATCGGTGCGGGAGCGGCCGTCGGCAATTATCTGCTGCTGGGGATCACGGTGGCGAAAGCGGCCGGCGGGCCGCCGGAGAAGGTGGCCATGAAGGTCCGGAGCTCCATGACAGCCAGAATGCTGGGGCAGGCCGTGATCTGCGCGGCCGCGGTGGGAATACTGAAAACAAATGTATACGCGACGATACTGCCGCTGCTGTTTCCGCGGATTGGCATTGCCTTCCGGCCGATGATCGACCGGAAGCGGGGCAAAACGGCAGAAACGGATCAGACCGCAGAGGCGGAAGGAAGTGACCTGCTTGACTGAGGAGAACAGAACCCGGGGACCGGACGCCCGCTTCCGGGTGAAGGACCGGCTGCTGATCGCGATGATGATCCTGCCGCTGGTGTGCTGCATCGCGCTGAAGGTATGCTTTACGCCGGAGAGTGAGGGCGTCGACATCAGCGGGGCGATGATCTATCTGACGATCCAGGGCTTCCCGGTCCAGGACCTGGTTATCACCGAGAGCCAGATCAACAGCTGGGCCATCATGGTCACGATCCTGGGATTCTGCCTGTGGCTGACCCATGGGCTGACGGAGAAGGCGGAGACGAAGCGGCAGCTGGCGGCAGAATGGATCGTCGAGAAATGTGAGAACCTGGTCAGTGCCAACATGGGTGAGCGGTACGCGGGATATGAATACCTGGTAGCCGCAATCATGGGGCTGTCGGCGCTCTCCAGCCTGAGCTGCCTGATCGGGCTTTTCGCCCCGACAGGAGACGTGAATGTGACAGCCGGATGGGCGATCCTGGTCTTTGCACTGGTGACCTATACAAAGATGCAGGGCGGTTTCCTGAATTATCTGAAGGGATTCACGGAGCCGATCCCGATTTTCACGCCGATGAACTTCATCAGCGAATTCAGCCTGCCGGTAAGCATGGCGTTCCGTCACTATGGAAACGTGATGAGCGGCGCGGTGATCTCCGCCCTGATCGGTACAGCACTCCGGAGCCTGAGCCGGATGGTGCTCGGATGGATTCCGGTGATCGGGAGCATCCCGCTGCTGCAGATCGGTCTGCCGGCGATCCTGAGCATCTACTTCGACGTATTCAGCGGACTGATGCAGGCGTTCATCTTTGCAATGCTGACCATGCTGAATGTGAGCGGGTCTTTCCCGCAGGAGGCGTGGGAAAAGCGGCAGGCGAAGAAAGCAATTCGAAAGCAAAGAGCGGCAATGGCAAAGGCATAACAAACAGAAACAGGAGGAAAAGACAATGGTTGAGCTGGCAATGGGAATTATGTTGGGACTGTGCGGCGTGGGCGCCGGGATCGCACTGATCGCGGGTATTGGCCCCGGTATCGGCGAAGGCCAGGCCGTAGCGGCGGCCTGCGAGGCCATCGGACGGCAGCCGGAAGCGAAATCGGATGTGACCAGCACCATGATCATGGGCTGCGCCATCGCAGAAACAACGGGCCTTTACGGCCTGATCATCGGCATCCTGCTGATTTTCGTGGCACCGGGTATTTTCAGCGGCGTCCTGAAGGAGACCGTACTGGCGCTGAAGTAATGCGGAAACCAGGCCCCCTGCTCCGTCCGAATCTCTCCGGCCGGCAAAGGAAAGGCTGATTCGGACGGTTCATCTTCCCTGCCGGGAAGGCAGGTGTCTGTAAGGAGAAAAGCATGCAGTCACTGAGCATTATTTCTGTCAATATCTGGCAGATTCTGATTTCTTTTGCCAATCTGGCGATCCTGACCTGGATCATCAAGAAATTCCTGTTCAAACCGGTGAAAAAGGTGATGGACGCACGGCGGGAAACCATCGACAGTGCCTATGCCCGGGCGGACGCGGCGGAAGCCGAGGCGGAGGAACACCGGAAGAATTATGCCGCTGCGATGGCTGCGGTGAATCAGACGACGGATCAGATGATCAACCAGGCTGCGCGTGACGCGGAGCGCCGTGGCGCGGAGATCGAGAGCGCGGCCCGGGACCGGGCCCGGGAGATCCGGGAACAGGCAGAAGCCGACGCACAGCTGGAGAAGAAGAAGGCGGAGGACGAGATTCGCCGGGAGATTGCGGACGTTTCAACCCAGCTGACGGAAAAACTGCTGGAGCGGGAGATCAGACCGGAGGATCACCGGGGGCTGATTGACAGTTTCCTGGAGGAACTGTGAGATGACACACACAAGCAGAGAATATGCAGAGGCGCTGTTTGAGCTGGCCATGGAAGCGGAAGAAACCGCAGCATTTTCTGCCGGACTGGATCTGGTCGAGGAGGGGCTGAAGGAGAATCCCGGGTTTCTGGCGCTGCTGAGCAGCCCGGCCATCTCCCGGGAGGAACGGATGGACGCTCTGAGTGCCGCTTTCCAGGAGCGGATTCCCCTGGCGGAAATGATTCTGCTGCGGATGATGGTGAGCCGGGGACATGCAAGGAATCTCCCGGAGATGATCACCATTTACCGGGAGCTGGAACGGGAGCACCGGGGAGAAAGCGTGGCCCGGGTGATCACGGCGGTGCCGCTGACAAAAGAGGAAGCGGAAAAACTGCAGAACAGGCTGGAAGCGCGGTTTCACCGGAAAATGGACATGGTCTGCACGGTGGATCCGGCGCTGATCGGCGGGATCCGCGTGGAAACAGAAGGACGGGTGCTGGACGGAAGCCTGAAAGCCCGCCTGCAAGAAATCAAGGAAGTGATGAATACATGAGCAGCAAGGCCGGAGAGATCAGCAGCATCATCAAACAGCAGATCCGGCAATACGAGAGCCGGGTGGAGATGAAGGAAAACGGCACGGTCATTACCGTCGGCGACGGAATTGCGACGGTATACGGCCTGCGGAGCTGCATGGCGAATGAACTGCTCCGCTTTGAGGATGGGAGCTTCGGCGTGGCGCAGAATCTGGAGGAAGAAATGGTTTCCGTTGCGATTCTGAGCGACCGGGACAACATCCATGAGGGCAGTGCGGTTTACCGGAGCGGGGAAGCGCTGAGCGTGCCGGTGGGCGAAGGCCTGCTGGGGCGCGTTGTGAACGCGCTGGGCGAGCCCATCGACGGGAAGGGCCCGGTGGTGTCAGCCGGTACCAGGCCGATCGAAAGCCCGGCTCCGGGCATCATTGAACGGAAGAGCGTCAGCGTTCCGCTGCAGACGGGGATTATTGCCATCGACAGCATGATCCCGATCGGGCGGGGCCAGCGGGAGCTGATCATCGGCGACCGGCAGACCGGCAAGACCACGATTGCCGTGGATACGATCATGAACCAGCGGAATACAGGCGTGATCTGTATCTATGTTGCGATCGGGCAGAAGCGGACGAGCGTTGTTCAGATTGCGCAGGAGCTGGGTAAAGCCGGCGCCATGCCCTACACGATTATCGTCAGCGCCAGCGCCGCGGAAAGCGCGCCGCTGCAGTATATTGCCCCCTATGCCGGGTGCGCGATGGCGGAGTATTTCCGGTCAAAGGGCCGGGATGTGCTCATCGTGTATGATGATCTGAGCAAGCATGCAGTGGCCTACCGGGCCCTGAGCCTGCTGATCCGCCGGCCGCCGGGACGGGAAGCCTATCCCGGAGACGTGTTCTATCTGCACAGCCGGCTGCTGGAGCGGGCGGCCTGTGTGGCGCCGGAATACGGCGGGGGAACAATCACAGCCCTGCCGATCATCGAGACCCAGGCGGGTGACGTTTCCGCGTATATTCCCACCAATGTGATTTCCATCACGGACGGACAGATTTTCCTGGAGACGGAGCTGTTCCACAGCGGTATCCGCCCTGCCATCAACCCGGGCATCAGCGTCAGCCGCGTGGGCGGCGCAGCGCAGATCAAGGGCATGAAAAAAGTGGCCGGAGAGCTGAAACTGCTGTATGCCCAGTATCGCGAGCTGCAGAGCTTTGCCCAGTTCGGAAGCGACCTGGACGCGGATACCAAGGCCCGTCTGGCTCTGGGAGAACGGATTGTTGAGGTGCTGAAGCAGAAGAAGAGCGCCCCGGTGCGGGTCGGATGTCAGGTGGCAATCGTCTATGCCGTGACCAGAGGATATCTGAACGATGTGGATCCGAAGGATGTGGCCAGCTGGCAGAACCGCCTGTTCACCTATCTAGAGGACCGGCACACGGGCCTGCTTGAACGGATCGAGAACGGACAGTGGGATGAGGCGGAAGTGAAGGATCTGGAAGGTGCCCTGAAGGGTTTCCGGAGGTAAAAGATGGGAGCGGATATCAAATCCCTGCGGGGAAGGATCCGGTCCGTGGATTCCACCCTGCATCTGACCAAGGCGATGGGACTGGTGGCCTCGTCCAAAATCCGCCGGGCGACCCAGAATATGAGCAGGAGCCGGGAGTACACAGCGGCGATGAATGAGGTGATGAGCCAGCTGCGGAGCTCGCCGGACTGCGCCAGATCCCCTTATATGACGCCCCGGGGAAGCGGGACGAGGGTCATCGTTATTGCGGGAGACCGGGGGCTTGCCGGCGGGTATAACGCAAACGTATTCCGTCTGGCGGCAACGATCGAGGGGGCCGAATTCCTGCCCATCGGGAAACGGGCGTGCGACAGATTCGGAGAGGGGTATCCGAGTTCGGAAAAATTCTCCGGAGGAGACGCCGCGAAAGTGGCGGAAGAACAGTGCCGGGCGTTTCTGGCCGGGGAGTTTGAACGGCTGGGGATTCTGTTCACGAGATACCAGAGCATGATGACCCAGGTGGCGACACTGACGTGGGTGCTGCCGCTGGAAAAAACTGCGGACGTAAAGACAACGCCGACGATTTTCGAGCCGGATGAGCAGACCGTACTGGATGCCGCGGTGCCGACCTATGTGAGCGGCGTGCTGGCGGCGTGCGTGCGGGAGAGCTTTGCCAGCGAGGTGGCAGCGCGGCGGATGGCAATGGACTCGGCGGGCAAGAATGCCCAGGAGATGATTGACCGGCTGCAGCTGCAGTATAACCGTGCGCGGCAGAATTCAATCACCCAGGAGATTACGGAGATTGTGGCCGGGAGCGGCCTGTAAGCGGGCTGCAAGGCTTACCGGCCCGGTTTGCAATGGCACAGATAAAGGAGTAAACGATGGAACAACGGAAAGGCACAGTGGCCCAGGTGATGGGGCCGGTGGTGGACGTCCGGTTTGAGGAAGGATATCTGCCGGCGATTTACAACGCGCTGGAGATTCCGCTGGGAGAAGGAACGCTGACGGTGGAAGTGGCCCAGCACATCGGCGACGGCGAGGTGCGCTGCATCGCGATGGGATCCACGGATGGGCTGCAGCGGGGTGTCGAAGTTACGGATACCGGCAAGGGGATCAGTGTTCCCGTAGGCCGGGAAACCCTGGGGCGGATTTTCAATGTGCTGGGGCAGCCGGTGGACGACGGGCCGGATGTGCAGACAGAAGAGCGGTGGGACATCCATCGCCCGGCACCGGCCTATGAGGAGCTGAGCACGAGCACGGAGATCCTGGAGACCGGGATCAAGGTGATCGATCTGATCTGCCCCTATGCCAAGGGCGGCAAGATCGGCATGTTCGGAGGAGCCGGCGTGGGCAAAACCGTCATGATCATGGAACTGATCAACAATATCGCCCGGCAGCATGGCGGCCTGTCCGTTTTCACGGGGGTGGGGGAGCGTACCCGTGAGGGAAACGATCTCTATACCGAGATGAAGGAAAGCGGCGTGCTGGCCAACACGGCGCTGGTATACGGCCAGATGAATGAGCCTCCGGGAGCCCGTATGCGGGTCGGGCTGAGCGGCCTGACCGTAGCTGAATACTTCCGGGATGTGGAAGGACAGGACGTGCTGCTGTTCATAGACAACATCTTCCGCTTCACCCAGGCGGGCAGCGAGGTTTCCGCGCTGCTGGGCCGGGTGCCCAGCGCGGTGGGTTACCAGCCGACGCTGGCCACGGAGATGGGCACGCTGCAGGAACGGATTACCAGTACGAAAAAGGGATCCATCACTTCCGTGCAGGCGGTTTATGTGCCGGCGGACGACCTGACGGACCCGGCTCCGGCCACGACCTTCGCGCATCTGGACGCCACGACGGTGCTGAGCCGCGCGATCGCCAGTCAGGGCATCTATCCCGCGGTGGATCCCCTGGACAGCACAAGCAGGATCCTGAGCCCGGAGATTCTGGGTGAGGAGCACTACCGGATTGCCCGGGAGGTGCAGCGGATTCTGCAGAGATACAACGAACTGATGGATATCATTGCCATCATGGGGATGGACGAACTGGCGGAAGAGGACAAACTGCTTGTTACCCGTGCCCGGAAAATCCAGCGGTTCCTGAGTCAGCCCTTCTTCGTTTCCGAGAAATTCACGGGGCTGCCGGGCACCTATGTGCCGCTGAACGAGACGCTCCGCGGGTTCAGGGAGATCATCGAAGGGAAGCATGACGACCTGCCGGAGAGTGCCTTCCTTTTTGTCGGTACCATCGATGAAGCGGTTGAGAAGGCCAGGAAGGGGGAGCGGGCATGAGCACGTTTTCCCTGATTATCAGCTCCCCGGACGGGGATCTTTACCGCGGAGAGGCGGAGAAGCTGATTCTGCGGGGCACGGAGGGAGAGCTGGCCGTGATGGCCGGGCATGTGCCCTTCGTGACAGCGGTGAAAAAGGGTCGGTGCGTCGTGGAAGACGGCATGGGCAGCCGGAAGGAAGGCCTGATCGAGAGCGGGCTGCTGACGGTGGATCGGGAAAAGACCACCGTGCTGACTTCTGCCATCCACTGGACGGCCTGAGGAAAAAATTCAGGGAACGGATGAACCGCCGTTCCCTGTTTTGATTGATTCACGGGGATCCATACGCACGAGCTGAACACACCGGAGAGGCCTGTGACTGGAGAAATTCCCATGGATCCGGAGAAAGGGAGGAGAAAGATGGACAGTCTGGAACGGTTTCTGAACTTCGCCGAGCAGTCGCCGACGGCATTTCATGCCGTGGAGAACTTTCGGGAGATGCTGGAAAAAGCGGGATACCGGGAGCTGAAGGAAAAGGATCCCTGGATCGTGGACGAGGGCGGAAAGTATTATGTGACGCGGAACGGTTCCGCCATCATTGCATTTGCGATTCCCGGCAGCGGTTTTTCCTCCTTCCGGATTGCCGCGGCCCACAGCGACTCACCCACCTTCAAGCTGAAACCGCATTTTGAGGAGAACTCGGAAAAAGCTTATCTCCGGCTGAATGTGGAAAAATACGGCGGGATGATTATGAGCACATGGCTGGACCGGCCGCTGAGCATTGCGGGGCGGCTGGTGGTCCGGGAGGGAGACGGGATTGGGACACGCCTTGTGAACCTGGACCGGGATGCGGTGCTGATTCCGAATATGCCGATTCATTTCAACCGGGAAGTCAATGACGGATACAAATGGAATCCCCAGGTGGATCTGCTGCCGCTGTACGGTCAGGACGGGGATGAGGGGAAGCTGATGGCAGAGCTGGCGGAGGCAGCCGGAGTCCGGCAGGAGGACGTGGCCGCCCATGATCTTTTCCTCTACAGCCGCCAGCCAGGCAGCATCTGGGGCGCGGAGGACGCTTTCTTCAGCTGCGGCCGGATTGACGACCTGGAGTGCGCCTGGGGGTGCATGAAGGCGATGACCGTCAGCGAGGCCCGGGAGCATATTCATGTTTGTGCGGTGTTCGACAATGAAGAGGTCGGTTCCAGAAGCCGGCAGGGGGCGGACTCCGACTTCCTGTACAATACCCTGACGAGAGCCGGTTTCGCCCTGGGTGCTTCGGATGGAGAAATCCGGGCGGCGATGGCGGACAGCTTCATGGTATCGGCGGACAATGCCCACGCGCTGCACCCGAATCATCCGGAGAAGTTCGACAGACAGAACCGGGTTTACATGAACCGGGGTGTCGTCATCAAGCATAACGCGAACCAGAAGTATACGACGGATGCGGTGAGCGATGCGGTTTTCACGCTGGTTTGCGAGAAGGCGGAGGTACCGGTGCAGCATTTTTCCAACCGGTCGGATCTGGCCGGGGGAAGTACGCTGGGAAATCTTTCGAATGCTCATGTGGCAATGGATACGGTGGATATCGGGCTGGCCCAGCTGGCGATGCATTCGGCGTGTGAAACAGCGGGAACAAAGGATCTGGATTATCTTGTGCGGGCCATGGAAGCGTTTTGGAGTGAGTGAAGATGAAAAACGGCATTGTGGTGATCGGGACGGTTTTTGTGGATATCAAGGGATATCCGATTACCAAGTATATCCCAGGAGGACGGAACGCAGGCCGGGTGGTGCAGGTACACGGCGGCGTGAGCCGGAACGTGGTGGAGGACATCGCCAATGTGGAACTGCGGCCGACCTTTGTCTCGGCGGTGGATCCGGATGGCATCGGCCGGGACGTGATCGAAAAGCTGACCAGGCACAAGGTGAACACGAGATATATCCGGTTCGTCCCGGACGGCATGGGAACCTGGCTGGCGGTGTTCGACAACAGCGGAGACGTGATCGCCTCCATTTCCAAAAGACCGGATACGACTGTCATTGGGGAGATCCTCAATGAACAGGGGGACGAAATCTTTGCGGAGGCGGATTCCATTGCTGTAGAAATTGACATTGAGGAAAAAATCCTGAAGCGGATTTTTCAGCTGGCGGAGAAGCACGGGAAGCGGGTATATGCCCTGGTATCCAACATGACGATTGCCATGGAACGGCGGGACCTGCTGCGCCGGGTGGACTGCCTGGTATGCAATGCCCAGGAGGCGGGGCTGTTTTTCTCCGAGGACTACAGCGGGATCACGCCGGATCGGATGGCGGAAGTGCTGGCGAGCCGGATTCAGGACGGCGCCATCCCACGGATGGTCGTCACCATGGGCGGGGAAGGCGCGGTGTATGCTTCCCGGGAAGGGGAAAACGGAACCGTGCCAGCGGTGAACGTTGATATTGTGGATACCACCGGCTGCGGGGATGCCTTCTT
>JAFRGU010000185.1 GCA_017433675.1 Clostridia bacterium | reverse complement strand
TGAAGATCATCTGTACCTTTGCGGTCCGGTAAGTGTCGTTGTAGAAATTCCCGCCCTGAAGAATTTCCCCGTGATCCAGCGTAATCTGCGTACCGGCCGGCAGTTCTGCCTGATATTCCAGATATCCCGTAAAGTTCTGTCCCATATCCAGCACGGTCTCCCCGGCCGGGGTGTGAATGATTTCCTTCACGGGCAGACTGTCTTTGACAATCACCGGCAGGCTGTAACGGTCCGTCAGCTTCTTTTCCGGCAGGATTTCCACAGGCTTCGTGGGGTTGTCCTTTCCTGCCCAGAGCATGCGGTTCAGGTGTTCCCCGTCATAGATATCCGTAAACGCGAAGTCGCTTCCCCGGTACGTCCAGCTTCCGTCGGTGAAGATCACCTGCTCCGTCCCGTCCGCGAGCACCGCCCGCAGTTCCGCAATCACCTGGAACCGGTTTCCGTATACCGCGACGTCGCCCTCGTATCCGAGCCGCCCCTTGTACCACCCGTTTCCGGTCAGAATCTCAAAGGAATTCTCTCCTTCCCGGAGCAGCGCGGTCACGTCGTAGGTTTCAGCCTGCACCGCCTCGTTATAGTCGTTGCAGAACGGCGCCAGCAGATCCTCCCCGGCTTTCTCCCCGTTCAGATACGCTTCATACAGTCCCAGCCCGGAAATATACAGCCGGGCGCTCACCGCCGCTGAGGGCAGTGTGAATGCTTTTCCGAAAACCGGATGGAAGGTATCTTCCGCCGCGGTGCCGATCCATTTTCCCTGCCAGGGTTCCTCCCGCTTTCCCGTCTCGAACCAGGTTTCTCCCTTCGCTTCGTCGCCCGCGTCTCCGCGAACCTCCGCCTTCACATAGTAACGGGTCCGGGGCTTCAGGATTTCGGCCGGAAGGAGTTCTCCGGCGTTGTTCAGTTTTTCTCCTTCTGTTTCATACAGGACTTTTGTGAAAGCCGGATCCGCTGCCACGCTGATCTTTTCCCATACCGGTTTCCGGGACGATGTCTCAGTCACCTTCCAGCTCAGAGAAATGTGTTCCATCTCGAATCCGAGGGGTTCCCGGATTCCGTTGATCCGCATGCCTGTGATTTTCATGTTCTGCTCTCCTCCGCGTTCTTGCTTCCGGTCTTTTCTGTTGGTTGTCCGCATCCGGTTCTACTGTCTTTTTCTTTGCGGATACACTGTTTTCCTGCTGAACCATGAAACATTCCTTCCGGTTTCCAGCAGACCGGCGCTCTGTTCCGGCGCATCATTTCCCCGTTGTTTCATCTGTCATGAGAAGAGCCGGGGTACAGCAGAGCCCCGGCTCCCTTCTGTCACAGGCAGGAAATCAGCCGGTCCACGTCCTGATCGCTCGTCGCCCAGCTCGTGCAGATCCGCATCATCGCGTGATCCGCATCCATCTGCTCCATGAAGCTCATTTCCACTTTTTCGCCCAGCTGTTCCGCTTCCGCGTTGGTCATCGTAATAAAAATCTGGTTGGTCGGGGACGGAATAGTAAGCCTGTATCCCTTCTCCTGCAGCGCTGCCCGGATTCTTGCCGCCGTGATGATCGCCCGCTCCCCGATCCGGTCGTACAGCCCGTCCGTGAACAGCGTCTCGAACTGGATCCCGGCGATCCGCCCTTTGGCCAGCAGCGCGCCATGCTGCTTCACAATCGTGAAGAAATGCGGTACCGTGCCCCGCTTCGGAAAAACCACCGCTTCGCCGAACAGCGCTCCGCACTTGGTGCCTCCGATATAGAACGCATCGCAAAGCCGCGCCAGATCCGGAAGACTTACGTCGTTTTCCGGGCAGGCCAGCGCGTAGGCCAGCCGCGCTCCGTCCACATAAAGGGAAACGCCGGCTTCCCGGCATACCGTGCTGATGGCTTCCAGCTCCCGCAGGCTGTACAGCGTGCCGTATTCCGTCGGCTGGCTCAGGTAAACCATGCCGGGCATCACCATGTGCTCATGGTTGTCATCCAGCCGGTATCCGTCGATACAGGCCCGGATGTCTTCCGCGCTGATTTTTCCGTCCGTCTGTTCCAGCGTGAGTACCTTGTGCCCGCCGAACTCGATGGCGCCGGCCTCATGCACCGCCACATGTCCGCTCACCGCCGCAATGACGCCCTGATAAGACCGAAGCATGGCGTCGATCACCGTAGCGTTGGTCTGGGTTCCCCCCGCGAGAAAGAAAACCTCCGCCTCCGGCGCCTCACAGGCTGCCCGGATTTTCTCTCTTGCGGCCTCCGAATACGCATCCGTTCCGTATCCCGCGGATTTTTCCAGATTGGTTTCCGTCAGCCGCTGCAGAATCGCCGGATGGCATCCCTCCATATAGTCCGACGCAAAAGCCATTCTTTCACTGTTTTGATTCGGCATGCTGCTTCCTCCTTCATCGTCCCTGCCGGATCACCCGGTAGGCATGGTGCTTCAGTATCTGAAAAACCGGCCTTTTCCGGATCTCATCCAGAATCAGCTCCGAAACATCCGTCTGAATATCCCGGATCCGCGTGCAGTTCCGGAAAAAATCATATCCGCCCGATCCGGTCGCCCGGTAGTCGTTCATCGCCAGGGTCAGGATCTCCTCCGGGCGGATGGGCTTTCCGTTTCGGTTCAGTTTGACAACCCGGCTGCCCACTGGTTTGTTCAGGTCGAATTCATACTCGATCCCGGCGTAATAGTCATAATTATAGTAGGCTTCCTTCGGTTCCAGGAAGGAGGCGCCGACCCGGATACTCCCGTCCTCCCG
The DNA here is from genome assembly GCA_017433675.1 of Clostridia bacterium. Lineage (GTDB taxonomy): Bacteria > Bacillota > Clostridia > Christensenellales > Aristaeellaceae > Aristaeella. The sequence continues at coordinate 1,177 of JAFRGU010000185.1, read as the reverse complement.
GACGTCGAAAAAGCTGGCGCATTGCTCCAGTGCCTCCTTCAGAACGATCCCGTTCACTTCCAGCACTGTCAGCGTGTTGCTGTAGACATAAGTCGCCACCACATCCCGGACCGTGACGTCTTTGCTGAACCCGCGCACGCTGTTGGCCAGGGACACGCAGCTGATCTCCGCCCGGCTGACGTTCAGCTGCACCTGGTTGATCAGATCCGCGATATCGCATCCTTCCAGTGCCATCTCCAGATGCGCCTTCGGCCACATGGCCCGCTCCAGGTGCCCGACAGGCCGGTCCAGCCACGCGTTCAGGTCAGCGTACAGCTGTTTCTCCTCCGGGCGCAGGTCCGCGTGATTCGGGACCGGCATGATTTCCGATGAAAACCGGAAATCTTCATCCATCCGGATCCGGACGTAGCCTTCCGCGTTGGCCGGGGGCTGCACCAGCCAGGTGCCTGCCCATTCGCCTCCCGGAAAGGGCATATGCTGGTGCCCGGCCAGAATCAGGTCAAAGGGAAGCTCTTCACACAGTCGGCAGGCAATGTTCTCGTTCGTATCGCTCATCAGCCGCCCTGTCCGGAGTTCCTTCTCGATTCCGCCGTGATAGATCCCGATCAGCACATCCACCTGAGCCCGGATCTGCCCGACGGCTTGCCGGGCGGCTTCCAGGGGATCCGTGATCCGGAAACCCCGCAGGTTTTCCGGCTTTTCCCACCGGTTGATCCAGTCCGTCACGATCCCGACCAGCCCGACCCGGAGCCCGTTGCCCATCACCCGGATCGCCCAGGGCGCGACCGGTATCTGTTTTTCGTCATCCTGGACGTTGGCGCACAGGCATTCCGCCTTCAGTTCCCGCAGATAAGCGGTCAGCCGTTCCCGCCCCAGGTTGAAGTCATGGTTTCCCAGCGTGACGTAGTCATATCCCCGGTCGTTGAGCGCCTGCGCCACCGGCAGAGGCCTGCCCTGGGTCCGGCAGTAGTAGATCAGCGGAGAACCCTGGATCGTGTCTCCGCCGTCGATGATCAGCGTGTTTTCGTCCTTGGGAAAGCGCATGGAAAAGACCCCCATGGGATGGGGGTTCTGATCCTGGAAGTTCGTCGGATACAGATATCCGTGGGTATCGCTTGTAAAATAGACCGTCAGCCTGTTGCTCATCTTTTTCCCCTGTCGTTCCCGATTAACCTCT
>JAFRGU010000025.1 GCA_017433675.1 Clostridia bacterium | reverse complement strand
GATCAGCGCAGTCACATCCTCTGCCTCGGCAATCAGATTGCCTTCCAGGAGTGTGAACGAAGCATCTGAAATCTCAATGGCATCGTTCCAATGGGATTTATACCCGTTTACCCGTATTTTCCGGCCGGTTTTCAGCGTATCGTATTCCTGCTGAGTGCAGCGCAGCCTGGACAGGTAATAGGCACCCTCTTCATTCTGCATATAGAGGCCGCAGCATCCGTCCCGCCGCGCTTCCTTTCCCTGCACATATCCCTCAACCGTTACGGGGCTGTCGTCCTCAGCCGCCAGAAATGCCTGAAAGCTCATGACACCGGACATTTTTTCTGCCGGCTGCGGGCTTTCAGCCGCTAATGCCGGCAGGGCTGCCGTCTCAGTTTCCGCGGTGTCAGTCCGTTCTTTCGCTTGGTCCGCAGCTTTGCCTGCAGGCCCGCATCCGGCGCAGATCATCACCGCTGCCGTGATCATCAGCACGATAAGGGTATTTCTCACAGCTGCTCTCCTCTGAAGGCTCACACGATCTGGAACAGATAGAATTTCAGATACTCTGTTTCCGGTATTGTCTGCAGAATGGGATGGTCTGCCGCCTGCTGACGTGCCTCAATCTGCCGCAGTGTCACCCCGGCATCCTGTGCGGCGCTCATCAGCATCTTCTCAAACTGCTCTGCCGGCATGAAGTGGCTGCAGCTCGCCGTGGCAAGGTAGCCGCCGCGCGGCAGCAGCTTCATGGCTCGGACATTGATCTCCTTATACCCTCGCTGAGCATTCGAGACTGTTTTTCTGGATTTTGTAAAGGCAGGCGGATCGAGTATGATCAGGTCGTAGGGCTCTTTTCCCTCCTCCGCAAGCTTGGGAAGCAGTTCGAACACATCCGCCGTCAGAAAAGTCATCTGATCCGACATCCCGTTTTCAGCCGCGTTTTCCCGGGCAAGCTGAATGGCGTTTTCCGAGATGTCCACTGCCGTTACGTGTATGGCGCCGCCCTTCACGGCGTTCATCGCAAACGACCCTGTATGCGTGAAGCAGTCCAGTACCCGTTTGTCCTTTGCGATCCGGGATACTGCCAGACGGTTGTATTTCTGGTCCAGAAAGAAACCGGTTTTCTGTCCGTTTTCCACATCCACACGGTAGCGGATGCCGTTTTCGACAATGCTTGTGACGGCCGAATCCGGTGCCTTCTCGCCGGGGATCGAAAACCAGCCTTTCTCCTGCTTCAGCCCTTCTCTCTCGCGGAGCGGATTGTCGTTTCTTTCATAAATAGCCCGGATGTCCTGCCCGTCACGCCGCAGGACATCCAGCAGGATGGGATACAGCATCTCCTTGCGGATCTCCAGTCCGTATGAAAGGCATTGAACGGATAAAAGCTCGGAAAAGCGGTCCACAGTCAATCCGGGGAATCCGTCCGCCTCTCCGAAGATCAGACGGCAGCAGCCGATATCCTCACCCATGACGGTTTTCCGATATTGCCAGGCATATTCGATTCTCCGCCGCCAGAACGCCTCGTCAAAACAGTCGTTTGCGTTGCGGGACAGAAGCCGGATCCGTATTTTGCTTTGGTTGCTGAGCATGCCGGTACCCAGATACCTGCCGCCTTCCGTAACGGCATCGATCAGTTCTCCGTTTTTGGTTCCATCCGCACACTGCAGGATTTCCTCAGCGTAGACCCATGGATGACCGTTTCGAACCCGCTGAGAACCCTTTTTTGAGATTACAGCCTGCGGAAAGGGTCGAGCTGCCTTCATTCCCCTGCCTCCTTCCGAAAAATAGCAAAAAGGAAGACCATTCTGTTATTCGTCCGGGATGCCGGAAAAAAGAACTGTCCCCCATGTTTGATTCACCCGCCGGCGATTTGCTCAGCTTTTTCTTTTCTGCGTTCCGCCTTGTCCAGATACAGATTGCGGTCCGCACGCTGGATGCAGCTCTGCAGACTGTCCTGATTGGCGTGATACTCGTCATAGCCGAGGCTGACGGCCAGCGGATACGGTGTCCCTGCGTCCCGGAGCAGCTCATCCAGCGTTTTGCGGAAGTCGCTGATCAGCCGCCGCGGTTCCTCCTGCAGTTCGGGATGAAGGACAAGCGTAAATTCGTCGCCTCCGTAACGGCAGAGGAACGAAGGGACCGGCAGATCCGATACGGCCTTTCGCAGTGCCTCGGCAATCAGGACAAGAGCATGGTCGCCTTCGGCGTGTCCGAAGGTATCGTTGATGGACTTGAATCGGTCCACATCCATCATCGCCACCACTG
>JAFRGU010000184.1 GCA_017433675.1 Clostridia bacterium | reverse complement strand
GACAACGTGATCGTTTCCTTCCAGCGCGTGCACACTGGTTCGCCGGATCATCTCCCGGATATCATCCACAGGGATATTAGCCCGGGGCTTTTTAATCTCCGGTGAAATCGGCACACCTTTCTGCAGCACAATCAGGTCCGGATGCTCCAGGTTTTCCATCTGCAGGCACGCCCGGCATTTTCCGCATGGTTTTTCGCCTTCTCCCTGGCATAGCAGGGCAGAAGCGATAGCCTGGGCCAGACTCCATTTACCGGTTCCAGCCTCCCCGCTGATCAGCAGGGCGTGAACCATCCGTCCTGTGTGGATCTGCTCCAGAAGGCTCCGGACACTTTCTCCCTGTTCCTGAAACTGTTTGGGACTGTACATTTTTTATATTTTCAGGAACTGATCCACGCTGAGTACGAACAGCGTTGCACCCCCGACAGTCACTTCAACCGGGAACGCGTTGAATCCGCTCGTCGTTACGCCGGAGATTGTCGTGGGCGTCGTAGTCAGCTGTTTCCTGCTCTTGCATACTGATTCAATGGTGGAAATTGCCTCTTCCACCCGTTCGTCCTCGACACCGATCATCAGGGTCGTATTCCCGGCTTTCAGGAATCCGCCTGTTGTCGCGAGCTTTGTGACTCCGATTCCCTTCCGCATCAGACCTGTCAGCAGTCTGGACGAATCTTCATCCTGAACGATGGCAATGATCAGCTTCATTTCATCAGAACCTCCTCGCTTTGAATACCGGTTTTGTATTATACCCAACCCCTCAGTGAAAATCAAGCGAAGCCTTTACATCCGGCCGAAAAACGGATAGACTTGTTTTATTCTCATTTTCCTTTTAGGTGTATGTTCGGAAGGAGGCATGAAGATGGATCGGAAGACCTGGATCGCTGCGTCTGCCTTCGGCCTGGAAGGCGCGATTGCTGCGGAACTGCGCCGCCTTGGAATGGAAAATGTCCGTGCTGAAAACGGGCTTGTCCGTTTCGATGGCTCTGTCGCGGACGCATATATCTGTAATATTTCTCTCCGTTTCTGTGATCGGGTATATCTGCTCCTGGCTGAATCGGAATGCCGTACCTTTGATGCCCTTTTTCGTCTGGTATCCGCCGTTCCGTGGGAACAGTATGCCTCCGGACGCGAGTTTTTCCATATTTCTGCTCAGTGCGCCCGCAGTCAGCTCATGAGCCCCCGGGACTGCCAGTCTATTGCAAAGAAGGCGATCCTGGAAAGGCTGAAAGTTCGGTCGGGCTGCAAAGTGTTCCCCGAGGACGGGCCTGAGTTCCCGGTTCATGTCTCCATCCATTCGGATGTGGTCCGTCTTCTGCTGGATACCTCGGGCTCTTCCCTCTCCCGACGTGGTTACAGGACCTGGAATGGAGAAGCGCCTCTTCGGGAAACGTTGGCCGCAGCGCTTGTTGAATTCAGCCCCTGGCGTCCCGGTATGCCGCTTTATGATCCCTGCTGCGGTACGGGAACCATCCTGATCGAGGCGGCTCTTCGCCAGGGACATCTGGCGCCGGGGCTTCATCGTTCCTTTGCCATGGAAAAGTTCTCCTTTTTTCCTGCAAAGGAGGCAGCCATCCGAAAACAGGCTTTGCTGGATGCCTGTGCACCGGAGCGGATTTACGGAATTTCCGGTTCGGATCTGGATGCGTCAGCCGTTGATCTCGCGGAACGTCATATCAGTCAGGCCGGTTTGACAGGCCGGATTTCTCTCTCCGTTCTTCCGCTGCAGCAGGTGACTCTGGAAGAAACAAACGGCGTCTTTCTTTGTAATCCGCCATATGGCGAGCGCCTTGGTGATGTTGAAGCCTGCCGTTCCCTTTATCATGATCTTGCGCTTCTCCAGAAGCGTCATCCCACCTGGAGCCTCTGTGCCATTTCCTCGGATCCCGGTTTTGAAAAGGCCTTTGGCCGTCGGGCTGATCGGAAACGCCGCCTTTATAACGGGCGGTTGGAATGCCAGTTTTTCACCTTCATGGGCCGAAGGCTCCGCTGAATATCGCGTAATTCCTTTTCCT
>JAFRGU010000183.1 GCA_017433675.1 Clostridia bacterium | reverse complement strand
GAGGGCCTGGGCCGCTTTGTCTACTGGATGGACGCCTGGGAGGACCGGGACCGGGACCGGAAGAAGCGCCGGTTCAATCCGCTGGCGTATCTGAATCCGGAAGGCGACCCGGAGGAGCATATCTTCCGCATGCTGGAAATGATGATCGGAGAGGCAACGGAATACTTTGAAATGCTTCCGCTGGAAAAGGATCTTGATCTTCTCCGGAATGTGCTGTATAGTGGCGTGTGGCAGCGGTATCATCTCCTGAAGCAACGCCGGGAGAAAAAGGAGGGAAGGGAATGACCCGCGATCCATTTTCCGTGCTGGGGCTGACCTCCTCCGCCACCGAGGATGAAATCAAATCCGCCTACCGGAAGCTGGCCAAGAAATATCATCCGGATCTGAATCCCGGAGATAAAAACGCCGAACAGAAGATGAAAGAGGTCAATGAAGCTTACGCGGAAGCCCTCCGGATCAAAAAGGAGGGCGGAACCTGGCAGTCCTCCGGCGGCTACGGCGGCTATTCCGGGAACACCGGAAACGCCGGGTATTCCGGAAACGCAGGCTACGGCGGCTATGGCAGCGGAACCGGCTACGGCGGATATTCCGGCGGACGGCAGAGCGGCGGCTATGATCCTTTCGGAGGCTTTCAGGGGCGGAACTCCCAGTATCAGGGAGATCCCTTCGGCGGTTTCGGATTTGATCCGTTTTCGGACCTGTTCGGGACCGGCGGAATGGGCGCGGAAACCCGCTTCCGGACCCGGAATTACGCGGACCCTGAGCTGAAGACCGTGGAGAACCATGTGCTTGCCCAGCGGTATCAGGACGCGCTGAATCTGCTGAACCGGATTCCGACGCACGGGGCGGACTGGCACGCGCTGTACGCCCGGGCGGATATGGGCCTGGGGAACCGCATCTCCGCCATGGATCACGCCCGGAAGGCGGCCCAGATGGCGCCGGGGGACCCGGATTACCAGACGCTGCTGCGGACGGTGGAGAGCGGCCGGCAGGACTATCGGAGGACGCGGCAGACCGGCGGATATGATTTCCGGAACGCTGCCTGCTCCAACCCCTTTCTGATCTGCTGCGCGCTGAACTGCTGCCTGGGCGGAAGATTCTGGTTCTGCTGCTGACCGGAAAGTTCTTTGGGAACCCTTGCAATGAAATCAAAACAGGAGAGCGATCAAAATGAGTTTCTGGGATAAGCTGAAAGCATCGATGGCCCGCTGGATGGCCGGCCGCCACGGGACGGACAATCTGGGGATTTTTACGCTGATTGCCGGGCTGGTTCTTTCCCTGGCGGGGAGCATTTCAAGGATCGGCATGCTGGGATTTCTGGGGATGGCGCTGTATATCGTGACGATTTTCCGGATGCTGAGCCGGAATCAGGAAGCCCGGATCCGGGAGAATCAGAAATACATGGCGCTGACCGGCAACTGGTCCACGAAAATCACCCAGTTTATTCGCCGGATGAAAAACCGGAAGGAATACAAATACTTCCGGTGCCCGAACTGCAAGCAGCTGCTCCGGCTGAAGCGGGGCTGCGGGGAAAAGCAGATCACCTGCGCCAAGTGCGGACATCAGTTCCAGCAGAAGGCGTAAGTGACACAGAGAAGAGAAGATGCATCATTTATAAAGAGAAGGGAAGGACCGAACCATGGAAAGACCCAACGCGTGGAAGAAGTATGAAGAGGCGGAGCTGAAGGAGCTTCATTCCGTCGGGGAGGATTACAAGGATCTCCTGAGCACATGCAAGACAGAGCGGGAATGGGCGAAGGCAGTGGTCGCCCGGCTGGAAGCGAAGGGATATCGAAATCTGGAAAAGGTGATTTCTGAAAACGGGACGCTGCAGCCCGGAGACCGGGTGTACGCCTGCCAGATGGGGAAAGCGGTGCTGAGCTTTCATCTGGGCCGCGAAAAGCTGGAGCAGGGCATGAACATCGTCGGCGCCCATATTGACTCTCCCCGGCTGGATCTGAAGCAGAAT
>JAFRGU010000182.1 GCA_017433675.1 Clostridia bacterium | reverse complement strand
CTGTATCTGGCTCATGTTTTTACCCCGTAATCCGGTACACATCCAGCACATCCGCCTTGTTGCGGATGGCATGGATGACCCGGTCCATCTGTTCCCGGCTCTGAACCTCCAGTGTCAGTTTCAGTGTGGAAATCCGGGTCCTGTCATCGGACTGAACCTGCGCCGCTTTGATGGAGACGTTCATCTCTCCGATGATGGAAGCAATCTCGCCAAGCATGTTGACCCGGTCGTATACCAGGATCTTGATGGAGGCGTAAAAGCTCCCGCCGCTCTCCATCGCCCACTCTACGGGAATCCGCCGCTCCGGCTCCGCGCCGGCGGCATTGGGGCATTCCGCCTTGTGAATGGTGACGCCCCGTCCCCGTGTGATGTATCCGATGATGTCATCTCCCGGCACCGGGCTGCAGCAGCGGGCAAAACGGATCGGAATATCCAGATCCTCGTTGCCGGTCATGACGATGCCATGGTTGGCCCGGCGCTGATTCAGCTGTTTTTCGTCTGCCACATCGGGAATCGCCTCCGGAATCACCGGAACCTCCGGCGTCTCCCGGCTCCGCTGTTCCTCGATGAGCCGGCCAACAACGTACTGGGCCGCCATCCCGCCGTATCCCACGGCGCAGCAGATGTCTTCAAAATCGTTGAAGCCATACTTCTTCAGCATGCCTTCATAATTTTCCGCTTTCGCCAGATCACCGAGCCGCACGCCGCGCCGGCTGCATTCGTGATCCAGCATCTCCCGTCCCAGTGCCAGGTTCTCCTGCCGCAGCTCCTTCTTCAGGAACTGCCGGATCTTTGCCTTGGCCTGGGGCGTTTTGCAGATGCGGATCCAGTCGGTGCTCGGTCCCTTGCTGGTAGCCGAGGTCATAATCTCCACCCGGTCTCCGGTTGCCAGCTCTGTCTCCAGGGGGACCAGCTTCCCGTTCACCTTCGCGCCGACGCATTTGTTCCCCACCGCCGAATGGATCCGGTAGGCGAAATCCAGTGGGGTAGAACCCTTGGGCATGGAGATGACGTCCCCCTTGGGGGTGAACAGGAACACCTCGTCGTCAAACAGATCGGTCTTCAGGGTATCGATAAATTCCTGACTGTCCCGGGTATCGCTCTGCCAGTCCAGAATCTGGCGCACCCAGGTCAGCTTGTTATCCAGATCGTCTCCCTTTTCCCGTCCTTCCTTGTACCGCCAGTGGGCTGCGATGCCATATTCCGCAATCCGGTGCATCTCCCATGTCCGGATCTGAACCTCAAAGGGGAAAGGCATCTTCCGTCCCCCCATCACCGTCGTGTGCAGGCTCTGATACATATTGGCCTTGGGTACGGAGATGTAGTCCTTGAATCGTCCCGGCACCTGGTTCCACAGCGTATGTACAATCCCCAGCACCGTATAGCAGTCCGGGATGGTATCCACGATGACCCGGATGGCAATCAGGTCGTAGATCTGGTCGAATGTTTTGTGCTGCAGCACCATCTTCCGGTAGATCGAATAAAAATGCTTGCTTCGCCCGTCAATGTCGAAGTGAATCTTCTGCTCATCCAGCCGGGTGCTGAGCTCGTCAATCACCTGACGGATGTTGGCCTCCCGTTCGGCGCGCTTCATCCCCACCAGATGCACGATATTGTTGTACCCGTCCGGATCTAGATACTTCAGGCTCAGATCCTCCAGATCCTGCTTCAGGGCATAGACGCCCAGCCGGTGAGCCAGCGGAGCATAGATATCCAGTGTTTCCCGGGCAATGGCCTTCTGCCGGTCCTGAGACTGATACCGCAGGGTATACATATTGTGGAGCCGGTCCGCCAGCTTGATCAGCACCACCCGGATGTCCTTGCTCATGGCAAGTATCATCTTCCGGATACTTTCCGCCTGCGCTTCTTCCCGGTTGGCAAAGTTCAGCTTGTTCAGCTTGGTGACCCCGTCCACCAGTTCAGCGACTTCCTCCCCGAAATCCTTTTTGATGGTTTCCAGGGTGATTCCCTCACAGTCCTCAACCGTATCATGCAGCAGCCCGGCTGCAATGGTCGGCGGGTCGATCATCAGGTCCGTCAGAATACTGGCTACAAAACAGGGGTGAATGAAATAGGGCTCGCCGCTTTTCCGGTTCTGCCCCGCATGGGCTTTTTCCGCGAAATGCCAGGCCTTTTCCACCATTTTATATCCTTCACCGGGATCGTATTTCCGGATCCGGGCGAGCATCGTGCCCAGCGGCATCGCCTCATAGCTGGCAAAACTCATATTCCTCCCCCTCTCTGTTTCGATTTTCGGTACATCTCTTCCGCCGGTTTTCCGGAGATCCACGGGCATCCGTTTTCTCTGTTCTGATGAGGCAAAGCTCCTGTCCCTTCATTCGTTCCCTTTCCTCCCGGACGAAAAAGGGCTCATGGAATCTTTACATACATATCCCGCGCAGATACCGAACCAGTGGGTTATCTCCCGGATTCGTCTTTCCCCGGAAAGGCAGCAGTTCCGCATGAAAAGGATCGGCTTCCCATCTTGTCAGACCGGTTTGTTCGAAAACGGTCAGAGCAAACAGGATCTGCTCCGTTGGGATGCCGGTGATTTCCGCCAGCCTCTCCGCGCTTTCCGGCATTGCATCCGCGGAAACCCGCAGCGCCTTGTAAACCTCCCGCAGCGCATCGTCGGACGGATCGATCCGTTCAATCCTTTCCTTCAGCAGGTGTTCCGGCCTTAATCCCACCGGTCCCGTCTGATGCTCTGTTTTTTTCGCTCCCAGCAGGGTCATTTCCTGCAGGCAGTCGAGAAAAAAACGATCTTCGCCCTGTCTGTCCGCCCCCCGCATTCCATTTCCGGCTGCCCGGATAGCCTGTACCTGCAGCTGCGGGCTGACCCGCCCGTTGAATTCATTCCGTGTCGGGCGAAACAGCACGTCTACCTCCTCCGGCAATTGATCCGCCGCATCTCCCAGTCCAAAGCCGATCCCGCCCCGCAGGGTTCCTTTCTCCAGCAGTGTCAGCTTCAGGTGGCTCTGATCCTTTCCCACCCGGCGGCATTCCTGCATCGAGGCATTCCGGGTCAGGAACACCGGTGCCGGGTTCCCGCATCCGCAGGGTTCCAGGGTTTCCAGTGCGTCGATCATCTCCAGGTTTACGTCCTCGAGTTTCAGTTCGCTGTCGTATTCCCGGACCGGCAGAAAGCACCGGTCGTCGCAGTGCTGCCGGATCGCATCGTTCAGTCTCGTCCGCAGCTCCGGAATCTTTTCCACCGGAATCGTCAGTCCGGCAGCCTGTTCGTGCCCGCCAAAGCGGACAAAAAGATCGCTGCACAGGTTCAGCATTTGCCAGATATTGATTCCCGGGATGGACCGGCAGCTGCCGACAGCCAGTTCGTCCTGCCGGCTCAGGATGATTGTCGGATGATGCAGCTTCTCGCACAGCTTTCCCGCCACAAGCCCGATGACTCCGCTGTTCCAGTTCTCTCCTTCGAGAATTACCGCCCGGTCTTTTTGCAGATCTGCCTGAGCCGGAAATGCATCCATCGCCTCCTGAAGCATCCGCTGTTCAGTTTCCTGACGGATCCGGTTGTTCTCCTCCAGATGGTCCGCGATCTCCTTTGCTTCCTGCCCGTCCCGGGTCGTCATCAGGATGACTCCCTGACTGGCATCCTCCAGTCGGCCGGCAGCATTCAGCCTCGGTCCCAGCCGGAAGGCCAGGTCGTCTGCATGAATGGGCGCCTGGACCCGGGCGTTTTCCATCAGCGTCTGCAGTCCGGGTCGTCCGGTCTCCGCCATTCGGAGCATTCCCTCCCGGACGATAATCCGGTTCTCATCCGTCAGGGGGACGATATCGCACACTGTTGCCAGCGCTGCAATTTCAAGCCGTTTCTCCACCCCGGCCCGCCCCTGCATTGCCTGGCAGATTTTCAATGCCACCCCGGCGCCGCACAGGCGCCGAAATGGGTAGCTTCCCAGCAGCGGATCCAGCACCGCGTCCGCCGGCGGAAGGATTTCCGGCACCTCATGGTGATCCGTGACAATAACCGTCATCCCCAGATCCTTCGCCAGCCGAACCTCTTTTACGTTGGTAATGCCGCAGTCCACCGTTATGAGCAGTTGATATTCCTGCGCAATTTCCCGTACAGCCTGTTCGTTCAGTCCATACCCTTCTCCGTGCCGCTTCGGGATCCTGAAGGAAACCTTCGCTCCTTCCTCCTCCAGGGTTTCCATCATGATGGTCACCGCACTGATCCCGTCCACGTCGTAATCCCCGTAGACCAGGATCCGGTCTCCCCGGGTGATTGCCATGCGGATCAGCGTCACTGCCCGCTCCATGTCCTGCATCTGGAAGGGATCATGCAGGTCCGCCAGCTGGGGATGCAGAAATTTCTCTGCCTTGTCCGGCGTATCAATCCCCCGTGCGCGAAGCAGCTCGCTTTCCCACGCCGGCAACCCGGACAGCCCCTCTGCCGGGCCTGTATAGCGTTTTCTGAATTCCTGCATGTTTTCAGGTTCCTTTTCTCCTCATCACAAACGGCTGCCTGCAGTCCAGGCGGGAATGACCCGTTGCCGGCACTGCGCATTGCACTTGTTCTGATATTAAACGGGGAGCCTGAAAGGCTCCCCGTCCCAAATAATGCCTGTATTAAGCCTTGGCCTTGCGGTTCCGGCGCCGCTCCTCCAGGAATGCCCACACATACCCGTTGATCATGTTGGCGCTGTATACGCCGCTCAGGATACCTACAATGATCGGCAG
>JAFRGU010000181.1 GCA_017433675.1 Clostridia bacterium | reverse complement strand
GAACTGGCAGTTGCACCCTCCAACGATGCCCAGCGCTTCAATCATCCGCAGGGAGGCGGTCCGCAGCATCTGATATTCCCGGTCGGAAAGGGTCAGCGCCGGCGCGACGACAATGCTGTCCCCGGTATGAATTCCAACGGGATCGATATTTTCCATGGAACAGACAGCAATCGTGTTTCCCGCCGCATCCCGCATGGTCTCGAACTCGATTTCCTTCCATCCGGAAATACATCTTTCCACCAGAATCTGATGAATCGGGGATGCATCCAGCCCCGCCCGGGCAATCTCGCGCAGCTCTGCCTCAGTACCGGCAATTCCGCCGCCGCTGCCTCCCAGCGTGTAAGCCGGACGGACAATCACCGGATAGCCGATCCGCTGAGCAGCCGCCAGCGCGGTCATCAGGTCCTCCGCGATTTCCGAAGGCACGCACGGCTGACCGATTTCCCGCATGGTATCCCGGAAGCGCTGCCGGTCTTCGGCTTTTTCGATGGCTTCAATGGGTGAGCCCAGCAGGCGGACGCCGAATTCATCCAGGGTTCCGTCCCTGCTCAGCTGCATGGCCAGTGTCAGGGCGGTCTGCCCGCCCAGCCCGGCCAGCAGCCCGTCCGGCCGTTCCTTTTCGATGATCCGGCGAAGGGTCACGGCGTTCAGCGGTTCCAGGTAAATCTCATCTGCCAGATGCTGATCCGTCATAATGGTCGCCGGATTGGAGTTCACCAGTACAACGTTGATTCCCTCTGCTTTCAGTACACGGCATGCCTGAGCCCCGGCATAGTCAAATTCCGCTGCCTGGCCGATCACAATGGGTCCGGAACCGATGACCAGCGCTTTTCGGATGGAGATATCCTTTGGCATCCTGTTCTCCTTCTGTTCTTTTCTGTGAGCTGCAGCCGCCTTTTTTTACGCGTCGTATTTCCCTTCCATCATGCGGATAAACCGGTCAAAAAGAAACCCGGTATCCTGCGGACCCGGACAGGCTTCCGGATGGAACTGAACCGTAAAGCAGTGCTGCCCGGGATAATCCATACCCTCACAGCTGCCGTCGTTGGCATTGATAAAGGTAACTTCTCCGGCATCCCGAAGGCTTTCGGACACCACGGCATAGCCATGATTCTGACTGGTGATCCATGTACGTCCGGTTTTCATGTCCCGGACCGGCTGATTTCCGCCCCGGTGCCCGTATTTAAGCTTGATCGTCTCTCCGCCCATGGCCAGCGCCACCAGCTGATGTCCCAGGCAGATACCCATCATCGGCTTTTTCCCGTGCAGTTTCCGGATTTCCGCGATGCATCCGCTGTTTTCCTTGGGATCTCCCGGTCCGTTGGAAAGCACAATCCCGTCCGGATCCTCCGCCAGCACGGTTTCCGCACCGGTCGCCGCCGGCCACAAAGTGACGCTGCAGCCCCTCCTCTGCAGGGACCGGATGATGTTTCGCTTGGCGCCGTAATCCATCATCGCCACCCGGAAGCATTCCTTCCCCGCTGCGGGATAAATGGTTTTCTGCCGGCAGGTAACGGAGGAGACAGCGTTCCGGATCCGGAATGCCCGGAGAGGAGAAAGATCGCCGGGCAATGTATCGCAGATCATGGCGTTCATTACGCCTTCTTCCCGGGTGATCCGGACGATCTCACGGGTATCCACCCCGCACAGTCCCGGGATACCCTGCGCCTTCAGGTAATCGTTCAGGGCGCCCCGGCTGCGGAAATTGGACGGGCTGTCGCACAGCTCCCGCACCACATATCCGAAAAGCGCACATACTCCTTCAGCGTCCGCCGGGATCTGTCCGTAATTTCCGATCATCGGAAAGGAATGGGTTACAATCTGGCCGTAAAAGCTGGGATCCGTCATTGTTTCCATATATCCTGTCATCCCGGTGGTAAAGACCAGTTCCCCCATCCGGCTGACAGGAGCTCCGATGCGGTTCCCCTCAAAACACATACCGTTTCCGAGAAGCAGATATGCCAACTGTTTTCACCCTTCCTGTCTGATCAGCACCCATGCTCTGTCTGTGAAAAATGCAATGCCGCCGCAATAAAACCGGTAAAGAGCGGATGCGGTCTGTTGGGCCGGCTCCTGAATTCGGGATGAAACTGCACCCCCACATAGAATTCTTCCCCGGGGAGCTCAATGGTTTCCACCAGATGCCCGTCCGGGGACAGTCCCGACAGGCACATCCCGGCCGCCTGCAGCGTTTCCCGGTAGGCATTGGCAAATTCATAGCGGTGCCGATGGCGCTCGCTGATTTCGGTTTTTCCGTAGCAGCGGGAAATCACGGTTCCCTCCCGGAGCATGCATGGGTATTTCCCCAGCCGCAGCGTCCCGCCCTTGTCAATCTCATCATTCTGACCGGCCATATAGTGGATCACCTGGAAGGGCGACTGCTCGTCGAATTCATGGGAATTCGCGCCCTTCAATCCTGCCGCATGCCGGGCATATTCAATGACGGCAATCTGCATCCCGAGGCAGATGCCGAAATATGGGACATGGTGTTCCCTGGCGTACTGCGCCGCCAGAATCATTCCCTCGATTCCCCGTCCGCCGAAACCGCCGGGGACAATGATTCCCTGCACGCTTCCCAGAACATCCGCGATGTTCTCCCCATCCAGGGTCTCCGAGTCAATCCATTCGATATTCACCCGGGCATCCAGGGCATAGCCTGCATGCCGCAGGGCTTCCGCTACGGACAGATAGGCGTCGTGCAGCTGCACATACTTGCCGACCAGACTGATCCGGACCGTTTTGCTCTGATGCCGGATCCGCTCCGCCATCTCGCGCCATTCGGTCAGATCCGGTTCCGGGGCGGTTATGCCCAGCTCCCGGCACACAATCCCGGAAAAATGGGCTTCCTCCAGCATCAGCGGCGCTTCGTACAGGATGGGAAGGGTCAGGTTTTCAATGACGCAGTCCGGCTTCACATTGCAGAAATGCGCAATCTTGGTAAAGATGGATGGATCTGTGATTTTCTCATCCACGCGGAGCACGATGATATTGGGCGTGATTCCCATCCCCTGCAGTTCCTTTACGCTGTGCTGGGTGGGTTTTGATTTATGCTCGCCGCTTGCCTTCAGATAAGGAACCAGCGTTACATGGACATACAGCGTATTTTCCCTTCCCGCCTCCAGGCCCACCTGCCTGATTGCCTCAATGAAAGGCTGGCTTTCGATATCGCCGATGGTGCCGCCGATCTCGGTAATGACCACATCCGCGTTCGTTTTTTCACCCACCCGGTAGATAAAACGCTTGATTTCATCCGTGATATGCGGAATGATCTGTACCGTGGATCCGAGGTAATCCCCCTGGCGTTCCCTGTGGAGAACGTTGGAAAACACCTTGCCGGTCGTCAGGTTGGAGTATTTGTTCAGATCCTCGTCAATGAAGCGTTCATAGTGACCCAGATCGAGGTCGGTTTCCGCGCCGTCCTCCGTGACGTAGACTTCACCGTGCTGGTACGGACTCATCGTCCCCGGATCCACGTTGATATAAGGGTCCAGCTTCTGCGCGGCAACCTTCAGCCCTCTGGCCTTCAGCAGCCTGCCCAGAGCCGCCGCCGTAATGCCCTTGCCCAGTCCGGATACCACGCCGCCGGTCACAAAGATATATTTTGTCATGCAGCTTCTCTCCCTTACTCAACGGTAACGCTCTTGGCCAGGTTCCTCGGTTTGTCCACATCCAGTCCCCGGTTGACGCTGGTGTAATAGGCCAGCAGCTGCAGAGGAATCACGGCCAGCGAGGGGATAAAATGCTCGTCGGTCCGGGGGACGTAAACGGTGAAGCTGACAGAATCCTCAACGGCGAAATTGCCGTTGGTCGTAATGCCCATCAGATACGCCCCGCGGGATTTGCACTCCGCCATATTGGAAATGGTTTTTTCAAACAGCTGGCTTTGCGTCAGGATGCCGATCACCAGCGTGTTTTTCTCAATCAGGCTGATTGTTCCGTGCTTCAGCTCTCCCGCTGCATAGGCTTCGGAATGAATGTAGCTGATTTCCTTCATCTTCAGGCTGCCTTCCAGGCTGATCGCGTAATCCAGCCCGCGGCCGATAAAAAAGATGTCATGGGCGTTGGCAATTTTGGAGGAGAACCACTGCAGCCGTTCCTTATCCTCCAGCACCCGACGGATCTTATCCGGAATGGTGCCCATTTCTTCCGTCAGATGGACATACTCGTCCTGCGAAATGGTCTGGCGCAGCAAAGCCATCTGGATCGCCAGCACGTCCATGGCAATCAGCTGGGCGCTGTAGGCCTTTGTCGTCGCCACCGCGATCTCAGGCCCGGCAAGGGTGTACAGCACGTGGTCCGCTTCCCTGGCGATCGTGGAACCCACCACATTGACGATGGCCAGCGTCTGCGCTCCCCGTTCCCGGGCCACGCGAAGCGCCGCCAGGCTGTCCGCCGTCTCGCCGGACTGGGAAATCACGATCACCAGCGTATCCGGTGCCATCGGAATACTGCGGTAGCGGAACTCGGATGCCAGTTCCACCCGTACGGGAATCCGGGCCAGATCTTCGATCACATACTGGGCTGCCATTCCCACATGCCAGGCTGAACCGCACGCAACGATCTCCACCTGCTTCAGGCCGCGGATCATCTCGTCGGTCAGGCCGGCTGCACTGAGATCGATCCTTCCGTCTTTCAGGAGGCTGTTCAGGGTATCCCGGACGGCGGTGGGCTGTTCATGGATTTCCTTGAGCATGAAATGCTCGTACCCGTCCTTTTCAGCCGCCGCCGCGTCCCAGGTAATCTCCGTCATCGGCAGGGATGTTTCATCCCCGTTCAGATCATAGAAGCGGACGCTGCCGCATGAGATCCGGGCCACCTGCAGATTCTCGATATAGTAGACCTGCCTGGTATATTTCAGAATGGCCGGAGCATCGGAAGCCAGATAGGAAGCGTCGTCCGCCGTCCCGATGATCAGGGGCGAGTCCTTTCTGGCCACAAAGATCTCCTCCGGATAATCCCGGAACATCAGAGCCAGCGCATAGCTGCCCCGGATACGGACCATCGTTCTGGTAATCGCGTCCACCGGGCCGATCTGATATTTTTTATAGTAGTAATCGACCAGCTTCACAGCCGCTTCCGTATCCGTATCGCTGTAAAACTGGTATCCGTGCCGCAGCAGTTTTTCCTTCAGTTCCGTGTAGTTTTCGATAATGCCGTTGTGTACGCCGACCACGTCGGAATCCCCTTCGCCGCCTCCCGGGCCGGTGCTGTTTCCGCTGACATGGGGATGGGCGTTGATGATGCTGGGATCCCCGTGCGTGGCCCACCGGGTGTGTCCGATGCCGCAGGTGTCGGGCAGGGATCGTCCCTGATCCGTTTTGTCCGCCAGATGATAGAGTTTGCCCGTCGCCTTTACGATTTCTGTAGCTGCCTTCCCGTTCCGTACGGCCAGACCGGCCGAGTCATATCCCCTGTATTCCAGCCGGCTGAGTCCGTCCAGCAGGATCGGCGCTGCCTGTCTGTGACCTGTGTACCCGACAATTCCGCACATAGCTCCTTTGCTCCTCTTTTTTTATCCTTTTCTGCAATCCGGGATTTCCTTCACCCTTGAAGGAAGGCGTCCACCTCGCGGGCTGCCGCCCGTCCGTCCGCCAGTGCCCGGACAACCAGGGACTGACCGGTGTGCATATCCCCGGCAGAAAACAGCTTCCCGCCGAGATAATGGGTGCTGCCGTCTCCCATGAGCCGGCCCCTCGCATCCGCTTTCAGGGAGAACCGGGACAGGGTTGCTTCCTCGCATCCCACAAAGCCCGCGGCAATAAGCAGCAGCTCGCAGGGAAGTGTCCGCTCCGATCCCGGCACAGGGGCCGGCTTCCCTTCCTGATCCCTGGCCAGCCGGACCGTGGTGATGCCGGTGATTGCATTGTCCGCGTCGGCCATAATCCGCTGCACCGTTGTTTCATATACGCGCGGGTCGGCTCCCTGAATCGCGGCCGCCTCAGTCTGTCCGTAATCCGTTCGCAGAATGCGGGGCCATTCCGGCCAGGGATTGCTGCCGATGCGTTCCTTGGGCGGGCACGGCATCATTTCCAGTTCAGTCACGGATGCGCAGCCCTGTCGCAGCGCGGTCCCGACACAGTCGTTTCCCGTGTCTCCGCCGCCGACGACGACGACGTGCTTCCCCTTTGCCGAAAGGAGAGAGCCCGTTCCGTCCAGCAGTCCCCTGGTGGCGGCGGTCAGATAATCCGTCGCAAAATGAACGCCTTCCGCGTCCATGGATGGAATATTCAGGGAGCGGGGCTTCCTGGCCCCGCCGCACAGAACAATCGCGTCATATCCGATCAGCGTCCGGGGGTCCGCTTCCGTGTTCAGCCGGAAGGAAATGCCTTCCGCCTCCATCAGCCGGATGCGGCGGGCCAGAATCTCCTTGGGAAGCTTCATGTTGGGAATGCCGTACATCAGCAGTCCCCCGGCGCGGTCTGCTTTTTCGATGACTGTAACGGAATGGCCCTGCCGGTTCAGAAAATCAGCGCAGGCCATCCCGGAGGGGCCGCTGCCGACGACTGCGACAGATTTTCCCGTCCGCACCTCCGGAATCCTTGGCTGAATCCATCCTTTCTCGAAGCCGGTCTCAATCAGATAGAGCTCATTGTCCCGGTTCGTTACGCCGTCATTGGCCAAATTGCAGGCCTTCTCGCACAGGGCAGGGCACACCCGTCCGGTAAACTCCGGGAAGGGCGCGGTCTCCAGCAGTCTTTCCAGGGCGGCTTTTTCCTGTCCGCGACAGAGAAGGTCATTCCATTCCGGGATCAGATTATGCAGCGGACATCCATAATCGGACTGGCAGAAGGGCACGCCGCAGTTCATGCATCGGGATGCCTGACAGAGGCGGATTTCCCCGGGTTGAACAAGATGAAGCTCAGCGTAATCGGACAGCCTTTCCTGCGTCTCCCGGTAGGGATTTTCCATCCGGGGATATTCCATGAATCCGGTTGCTTTACCCATCCCGTCACGCTCCTTTCAGGAAGTTCAGGTACTCGTCGGAAATCACCATCTTGAACATGGGCAGGCAGGCGTCAAAATTCCGGAGAATTTCTCCGGCCTTTGGGGATCCGGTGGCCTTTTCATGCATCCGCAGCAGCCGCAGAAGCTCATCCACCTGCTCCGGCGGCACGCTGTAGGCCCTGACGTGGCCGGGATTCAGGGAGTCCGCCAGCGTGCTGTTCTCATCCAGCACCCAGGCGATTCCGCCGCTCATGCCCGCCGCGAAGTTATCGCCCACCTTTCCAAGCACAGCGACCCGTCCGCCGGTCATATATTCACACCCATGGTCGCCCAGACCTTCCACCACCGCCCATGCTCCGGAATTTCGGACCGCGAAGCGTTCTCCGGCCCGTCCCGCCACGAAGGCGTATCCGCCCGTTGCCCCATACAAAGCCACGTTGCCGATGAGGGTATCCTCCTGCCGCCAGAGGCTGTCCGCCGGCGGGCAGACGACCAGCGTACCGCCGGAAAGGCCTTTGCCCAGATAATCATTGGCCACCCCATACAGCTTAACAGCCTGCCCGGCCGGCAGGAACGCCCCAAAGCTCTGCCCGCCGCAGCCCTGGGCCTGAATCTGTCTTTTCCCTTTCAGCATCGTTCCGAATGCCCTGTCCGTGGTTGTCAGCTGGACGTGGTTCTGGAACAGGCGTGCGTCCGTACGTTCCGTCAGATGGAAATCGTGCTTCGACTCCTTCTGATAATGCGTGTTCCGGGCAAAGCCGGTCAGGTCGGTCAGATCCAGCTCCGCTTCCGGCCGGATCCGCAGCAGATCGCTCCGGCCCACCAGCTCATTCACCGTCCGGGCGCCCAGCCCCGCCATAATCTCCCGGAGCTGCTCCGCAACAAACAGCATGAATCGCTCCACATATTCCGGTTTCCCGATAAAGCGCTTCCTGAGCTCCGGATTCTGTGTGGCGATCCCGAAGGGGCAGGTTCCCAGATGGCATACCCGCATCATCCGGCACCCCATGGCAATCAGCGGCGCGGTTGCAAAGCCAAACTCTTCGGCACCCAGCAGCATCGCCACCGCAACGTCGTGTCCGGTCATCAGCTTGCCGTCCGTTTCCAGCGTCACCTTCTCCCTCAGCCGGTTTCGGCACAGTACCTGATGGGCTTCAGCCAGACCGATTTCCCATGGCAGTCCCGCGTGATGCACGCTGCTCATAGGGGCGGCTCCGGTACCGCCTTCCCCGCCGGAGATCAGGATTCCGCCCGCCCCGGCCTTGGCCACGCCGCTGGCGATTGTGCCGACACCGGTGGTGGCTACCAGCTTGACGGTGATCTTGGCTTCCTCGTTCGCGCACTGCAGGTCATAGATCAGCTCCGCCAGATCCTCGATCGAATAAATATCATGATGCGGGGGCGGAGAGATCAGTGAAATGCCCGGGGTGGAGCACCGGGTTTTGGCCACATCCTCCGTCACCTTGGCTCCCGGCAGATGTCCGCCCTCACCGGGCTTGGCGCCCTGCGCCATCTTGATCTGGATTTCCTTTGCGGACAGAAGATATTCCCTTGTGACGCCGAAACGGCCGGAAGCAACCTGTTTGATTGCAGAGTTCAGTTCCGTGCCGAATCGTTCGGGCAGTTCTCCGCCCTCGCCGCTGTTGGATTTTCCGCCCAGACGGTTCATGGCCCGGGCCATGCATTCATGAGCCTCCCGGGAAATGGAGCCGTAGCTCATGGCCCCGGTGCGGAATCGCTTCACGATTTCACCCGCCGGCTCGACCTCCTCCAGGGGAACAGCCCGGTAGGCGTCGAAATCGAATGTCAGCATGGAGCGAATGGTTCGGGGTCCCTCATCCCTGATCCGGGCCGCATATCGGTCAAACAGTTCCCGGCTGCCCGTCCACACCGCCTGCTGAAGCAGATGGATGGTTTCAGGGGAATACAGATGCTCTTCCGCGCCCTCGCCCGTCCGCAGCCGGTGCATACCGATGCTGGGAAGCCCTTTTTGCGGGACGCAGGTAAAAGCTTCCGCATGGTGAAACCGGAGATCCGCTTCTATCCGGTTCAGATCGATGCCGCCCAGCACCCCGGGCGTATTCGTGAAATACTTCTCAACCAAAGGCCTGTCCAGGCCGACAGTCTCCGACAGCTGCGCGCTCTGATACGCCTGCAGCGTGGATACGCCCATCTTGGACGCGATCTTCAGGATCCCGGCCATCAGGGCCCGGTCATAGTCCCGGACGGCGTCTTCTGCTTCCTTTTGAATCTGTCCTTCTGCGCACAGGGCCCGGATGCAGTCGTGAGCCAGATAGGGATTGACCGCCCGGGCGCCGAATCCGACCAGCAGGGCCATCTGATGCACGTCCCGCGGCTCGCCGCTCTCCAGGATCACGGATACCGCCGTACGCCGCTTCATCCGGATCAGATGCTGCTCCAGCGCGGAAACCGCCAGCAGGGAAGGGATGGCCAGCCGGTCTTCATTGATGCCCCGGTCCGACAGGATCAGGATGTTGATGTGATCCCTGCTCGCCCGGTCGCATTCGGCGAAAAGGGATTGCAGCGCATCCCGCAGAGAGGTACCGGCACTGTACAGCAGGGAAACTGTGCGCACGGTGAAGGCGGGGTGTGCCATGGCCCGGATCCGGCTGAGCTCCTCCTCCGTCAGAATCGGAGAAGGAATTTCCAGCACCGTGCAGTTATCCGGCCCCTCCGACAGCAGGTTGCCGTCATCCCCGATATAGATGGTGGAATCCGTCTTGATCTTCTCCCGCAGCGCATCGATGGGCGGATTTGTCACCTGGGCAAACCGCTGCCTGAAATAATCGAACACGGAAGGATGGGTTTTGCTCAGCGCCGCCAGCGGAACATCCGCGCCCATGGATACAATGGGCTCCGAGCCGTCCCTGGCCATGGGGATCAGGATGTCGTACAGATCCTCCCATGTATAATGGAACGCTTTGCACAGGCGGATCCGTTTCCCGTTCTCCTCCGCAGCCTGCGCTTCCGAATCCCCTGTCCGCTTCGCAAGCTCCCCTTCGGGCAGGTCATTCAGGGTAACCAGATGGCGCATCCATTCCGCATAGGGGTGCCGTTCAGCGTAAGCTGATTTCAGCGCCTCACTTTCCAGGAGCTCTCCGCTTTGCAGGTCCGCTTCCAGTACATCGCCGCCCTTCAGCTTCCATCGGCGGATGATATGCGCATTCTCCTCATACAGGACGCCCGCTTCCGAGGAAAGGATCAGCCTCCGGTCATCGGTCAGTGCGCATCGAAGCGGCCGGAGACCGTTCCGGTCCAGGGAAGCGCAGACCTTCTCCCCGTCCGAATACAGGATCGCCGCGGGGCCGTCCCAGGGTTCCATCATCGTGGCATAATATCTGTAAAGATCACGCCAGGGTGTGGTTTTCTCTGTTCCCTGCCAGGGCTCCGGCAGCAGGACCATCCCGGCCAGCGACAGCGGGAACCCGTTCATGACAAGGAACTCCATCGTGTTATCCAGCATCTGGCTGTCGCTGCCGCCCTCAGCCACGACCGGAAGCACGCGCCGCATCTCCGCACCCATAACCGGGGAGCGCATGGTTTCCTCCCGGGCCTTCATGCGGTCGTGATTCCCACGGATGGTATTGATCTCTCCGTTGTGCAGCAGCATCCGCTGCGGATGCGCCTTGCTCCAGGAGGGGAAAGTGTTGGTGGAGAAACGGGAGTGAACCATTGCCATCGGGCTGACATACCGGACATCCTGAAGATCGTCATAAAAGGAACGCAGCTGGTTCACCAGCATCATTCCCTTATAGACAATCGTGCGGCATGACAGGGAGCATATGTAGGCGTCCGTATCCTGTTTTTCAAAGATCCGGCGCAGCACATACAGCTTCCGGTCAAAATCCAGCCCTGAAAAGGTCTTCTCCGGTTTTCTCAGAAAGCACTGCCAGATTCGGGGCATGGTACGGCGCGCCCCGGCGCCCAGCTGCGCCGGATGGCAGGGAACGCTGCGCCATCCGAGTATCGTCAGCCCCTCGGAGGAGGCCAGCTGATCAAAGATCCGGCGCGCACTGGCAGCTCCGACGTCATCCTCCGGTAAAAAGAACATCCCCACGCCGTATTCACCGGGTTTTCCCAGAATGATTCCTTCTTCCTGGGCCCAGGCGGAGAAAAGGGTGTGGGGGAGGTGGGTCATGATGCCGACACCGTCGCCGGTCGTTCCCGGGGCGTCGCTGCCCGCCCGGTGGGCCAGGCGCTCCACAATGCAGAGCGCCTGATCCACGGTCCGGTGGGTCGCTTTCCCGCTCAGGTCGACGATTGCGCCGACGCCGCAGCTTTCATGCTCAAGTTCTTCATGATACAGGGGGTACTGCCGGTCCCGCATGGCATTCTCCTCCGGTTTCGCTTTTTCTGATATTTCACTGATTCTCCGGAATTTCGCCGCGGCTCAGGAGGACGGCGCGGCGTTTTCGGAGTCATTTCCGCTCTTCTCTGCCCTCTCAAGAATCTGAGCCGCGTAATCAGCCATCTTCATTCCGTGATTCATGGCATACTGCTGCATCTGCCGGTGAGCCTGCGGCTCCGTAAGGCCTTCCTGATGCATCAGATATCGCTTCGCCTCTTCCACCGTCTGTCTGTCATTCCGGGCCCGCTTCGGCAGGTTCATCTGGTGCAGCTGGGTCAGCATTTCCACCGCCCCGAGCACTGCCTGCTGGGAAGTCGGCAGCGACAGGTGGAAGATTCCGTCCTCCTCGCAGGCCTCCAGCACAGGAGGCCTCGCGATCAGCAGGATCCGGACATGCCTGCCGTAATCCCAGTACAGCTCATCAGCGCTGCATTCCGGAACCTGTCCCCCCAGGATCAGGATTCCGTCATCACAGTCATTCAGAACGCGGCGCAGCTCTCCCGCGCTGGCACAGAGGCGGTATACCGGATAGCCGGAGGAGGACAGCAGCCGGGCCAGCTGCGCCCGGCTCTGCTCCGAGCTCCCTGCAATCACAATTCTTGCCACAGTCCTCACCTCCTCGTCCTGTCAGTTCCGCTTTCGGGTGATTCTGCGTTCGCGTATCAGTACATCACGATGTACCTGTCAATCTCCCACTGGCTGACATGTGTACGATAGGCATCCCATTCCTTCTGCTTTCCCTCCACGTACTGGCTCAGCACATGTTCACCCAGCGCTTCGCAGATGACGGGATCCGCCTTCAGGCATTCAACGGCTTCGTAAAGCGTTCCGGGCAGGGATTTGATGCCCTTCGCTTCCCGGGTCGCGCTGTCCATGGCAAAAATGTTCTCCGTGATTTCCTCCGGCGGGGTCATGCCCTTCTCGATGCCGTCCAGGCCGGCTGCCAGGCATACCGCCATGTTCAGATAGGGGTTGCAGCTCGGATCCGGGCAGCGAAGCTCCACGCGGGTACCCATGCCGCGGGCGGCGGGGATCCGGATCAGGGCGCTTCGGTTGCTGGCGCTCCAGGCCAGATAGCAGGGCGCTTCATATCCCGGCACAAGGCGCTTGTAGCTGTTGACCAGCGGATTGGTAATCGCCGCCATGCCGCGGATATGGGCCAGAATGCCCGCGATAAAGCTGTAGGCTTCCTGGCTCAGGCCCCGCCGGTCAGCGGGATCGGCAAAGACGTTCTTCCCATCCCTGAACAGGCTCATGTTGGTATGCATGCCGCTGCCGTTGATGCCGAAAACCGGCTTGGGCATGAACGTGGCATGCAGGCCGTTCTTCTGCGCCAGGCTCTTCACCGCCAGCTTGAAGGTCATGATGTTATCCGCGGCCGTCAGCGCATCCGCGTACCGGAAATCGATCTCATGCTGCCCGGCGGCGACCTCATGATGGCTGGCCTCGATTTCAAATCCCATCTGTTCCAGCGCCATGCAGACCTCGCGGCGGGTGCTCTCCCCGTGATCCAGTGGGCCCAGGTCAAAGTAGCCGGCTTCGTCTCCCGTCGAGGTGGTGGGGCGTCCCTGTTCATCCGTCTGGAAAAGGAAGAACTCCATCTCCGGCCCCACATTGAAGGAGTAGCCCATCTCCGCGGCCCGGGCCAGTGTCCGCTTCAGTACGCCGCGGGGGTCACCGGAAAACGGGGATCCGTCCGGATTGTAAACATCGCAGATAAACCGGGCTACCTTCCCGTGCTGGGGCCGCCACGGCAGGATGGTAAAGGTATCCAGATCCGGCCGCAGATACTGATCGCTCTCATTGATCCGGACAAATCCTTCGATGGAGCTTCCATCGATCATGATCTCGTTGTTCAGGGCCTTCTCGATCTGGCTGGCTGTAATCGCCACATTCTTCAGCTGGCCGAAAATGTCTGTAAACTGCATGCGGATAAATTCCACATCACCCTCACGGACCAGGCGGATCAGGTCTTCCTTCGTGTTTCTGCTCATGTCGAACCCTCCTTCAAAAATCAAAAAAAGCAAGTGGAGCCATTCCCCAATGGCTCCCTTGCCTTGATGGCGTGGATCATAGCACGCGGCTTTTCCGCTGTCAATAGGATTCCGGTGGGAAAAATGTTTTCCCGATGTTTTTCCGATGAGATTCCTGAAAAATCCGTTGCTCCGGAGGCGCGTGAACCGTCTCCGGAGCTGATCTGCAGCCGCTGCTTATTCCTCCGACTGAAGGGCATCATAGCCTTCTTCGCCGGTCCGCACGCGGACCACGTTTTCAACATCCTGCACAAAGATCTTGCCATCGCCGATATGTCCGGTATACAGAACCCCGCGGGCTGTTTCGATCACCTGGCTCACAGGAACCTTGCTGACAACGATATCCACCTGTACCTTCGGCAGCAGCGTCACCTCCACCGGAGTGCCGCGATAATACTCGGGCTTGCCTTTCTGCGTGCCGTAGCCCATCACGTTGGTAACGGTCATACCGGTGATGCCGATCCCGTTCATGGCCTTTTCCAGCGCCTCCAGGCTGCCCGGACGGCAGATGATCCGTACACTGGTATATACCGGCGCGTCGGGAGCCTTCTCTTTTTCCCTGCGGACAGGCGCTTTATACGCCATCGCAGGCGCAGCAGCCGGTTCCGCATCCTCCGGACCGCTGTCGGCCATGATGGTAAAGCCCGAATAGGCGGTGTGCAGGCCATGCTCAGAGCGATCCAGCCCCATGGTTTCGTCCTCCGCACTGGCCCGAAGACCGATGGTCGCCCTGATAATCAGGAATACAATGGTAATGATGACCGCCGTCCAGGCGATCACAGATCCCACTCCCAGCAGCTGCACCCCGAAGAATTTGAAGCCGCCGCCGTAGAAAACGCCCTTCATCGTGGAGATACCCGTGGCAAACAGACCCGTCAGCAGCGTGCCCAGCGCACCGCACACTCCGTGGACGGAAATCGCGCCGACAGGATCGTCGATCTTCGCAACCTTGTCGAAGAATTCAACAGACAGCACAACCACAAGCCCGCAGCACAGGCCGATGATTGCCGCACCGAAGGGATCCACCGCGTCGCAGCCGGCGGTAATGCCCACCAGACCGGCGAGCGCCGCGTTGAAGGTCATGGAAACATCCGGCTTCCCGTAGCGAAGCCATGTAAAGATCATTGTGGTCAGTGTAGCGACGGCCGCGGCCAGGTTGGTGTTGAAGAACACCAGAGAGGCGGACGCGATCAGCTCGCTGGTGTCCATGCCCACGGTGCTCGCGCCATTAAATCCGAACCAGCAGAACCAGAGAATAAACACGCCCAGTGCGGCGATGGACAGGTTGTGGCCCAGAATGGCCCGGGGTTTGCCGTTCTTCCCGTATTTGCCGATGCGCGGCCCCAGTATCTTTGCGCCGATCAGGGCACAGACGCCGCCCACCATGTGAACGCACGTGGAGCCCGCGAAATCATGGAAACCCAGATCCGCCAGCCATCCTCCGCCCCAGATCCAGTGGCCGGATACCGGGTAAATGAACAGCGAAATCGCTGCGGAATAGATACAGTAGGCGGAGAACTTTGTCCGTTCAGCCATGGAGCCCGACACGATGGTGGCGCTGGTAGCGCAGAACACCGTCTGGAAGATGGCGTAGGCCCACAGCGGGACACCGGCCGGAAGAATATGACTGTAGTCCTTCATAATGAAAGGATCAATCCAGCCAAACAGCGCAGTCCCGGCGCCGAACATAATCCCGTATCCGAACAGCCAGTAAAGCGGGGTGCCGATGCAGAAGTCCATCAGGTTTTTCATCAGAATATTGCCGGTATTCTTGGCACGGGTAAAGCCTGCTTCACACATGGCGAAACCGGCCTGCATGAAAAAGACCAGCGCGGCCCCGAGAAGTACCCAGATGGTGTTGACTGCAGAGAATGTCATGAAGATCACTCCGTTTCCTCGTATTTCCCGAAAAGAAAAGAGGCGCCGGGTGTTCAAGCACACCCTTGCGCCTCATCGGGATGTGCGGATTATATGCAGATGCCTCCTGCCTGTCAAGAGTCAGTACAGGCAAAAAACAATGAGATTTCCGAAAAGAATCCGTCTTTTGATTTGTCTTCCGGAATTGTTTTCCTGCTGTTTTTTGTTTGACAGCAAAAACCGCCTCGTGCTATGATGCCGGCAACAGGACAAGGGCGTCCTTGAGGAGAAGCGCCCCTGTCCTTTTTTATTTTCGCGGCGGATGGAGGAAGGAAAACAATGTTGCAGCCAAAGGCCGGCTATCAGAACCTGAAGGATTCCTATCTTTTTTTCGGAATCAGTCGGAAAATCGAAGCATACCTGAATGATTATCCCGGTGCGCATCTGTACCGGATGGGCATCGGCGATGTCTCTCTTCCGCTCTGCGATGCGGTCATCCGCGCGCTTCACCAGGCGGTGGATGATCAGGCCAGCCGGGACCGTTTCCACGGATATATGCCGGAATGCGGCGCTCCGTTTCTCCGGGAAGCGATCGCCCGCTTCTATCAGGATCGGAATATTCCGGTATTGGCGGACGAAGTATTTGTCTCC
This sequence comes from Clostridia bacterium, assembly GCA_017433675.1. Taxonomy (GTDB): domain Bacteria; phylum Bacillota; class Clostridia; order Christensenellales; family Aristaeellaceae; genus Aristaeella. The sequence goes on along the minus strand of JAFRGU010000181.1, from coordinate 9,732 downwards.
AGCGGAGCCAGTGACGAGCTGGGAGATTTGCTCGATCTTTTTGAGGTTTCTTCCACCGCCCTGATCATGGAACCGGCCTATCCCGCCTATGTGGATGCGAACATCATGGCCGGCCGGAAGATTGTGTATCTCACAGCCGGCCCGGAGAACGATTTTCTGCCCCTACCGGATGACCGGCTGCAGGCGGATCTGATTTACATTTGCTCACCGAACAATCCGACCGGCGCAGTCTGTTCCCGGGCGCATCTTCAGGCCTGGGTGGACTGGGCCAATGACCGCGGCGCGGTCATCTTTTTCGACGCCGCCTATGAAGCGTTTGTCACGGAGGATCTTCCCCGCAGCATTTTTGAAATCCCCGGGGCGGAGTCCTGTGCCATTGAAATCTGTTCCCTTTCGAAAACGGCAGGCTTTACCGGCACCCGGCTGGGATACACCGTCATTCCCCGGAAGCTGGTTCGCCGGGGCATGAATCTCCGGGAAATGTGGATTCGAAACCGGACCACAAAAACCAACGGCGTTTCCTATATTCTGCAGCGGGGCGGCGCGGCGGTCTTTACGCCGGAAGGGCAGGAGCAGATCCGCCGGAACATCCGGATCTATCAGGAAAATGCCCGGGTTATGACGGAGGCGCTTGCCCGGATCGGAATCCGGTTCTGGGGCGGAACCAATGCGCCGTACATCTGGATGCAGTGTCCCGATGGGATCAAGAGCTGGCCGTTTTTTGATCTGCTGCTCTCCCGGATTCAGGTCATCGGGACGCCGGGTGTTGGATTCGGAGCCTGCGGAGAAGGGTATTTCCGTCTTTCCTCCTTCGGTGATCCGGAGGATACAAAGGAAGCGGCCCGCCGCCTGGTGGAGCTGCTGTGCTGAAAGGCCGGATCGCGGACTCATCAGAAGCATTCCCTGATTCCCCGGAATTGGATCCGAATGACGCAGATATTGGAGGAGGAAAACGAATGTGTGCCATCTTTGGTGTAACCAGCAAAATGATCTCCATGGAGCGGATGATGGCCGCTTTTAACCGGACAGTTTCCCGCGGTCCGGATATGAGCCGGTTCGAAGAGATTCCCTGCGGTTTTCTTGGTTTTCATCGTCTGGCCATTATGGGGCTGGACGAGCGGGGAATGCAGCCCTTCCATCTGGGAGAGGATGCAGTGGTCTGCAACGGCGAACTGTATGACTTCCGTCCTCTGCGGGCGCGGCTGATGGAGCAGTATGAAATGCAGGGTGAATCGGACTGTGAGATTTTGCTCCCCCTGTATCATGAATACGGCGTTGAAATGTTTAAAACGCTGGATGCGGAGTTTGCGCTGATCCTGTGGGACGGTGAGCAGAAAAAGCTCATCGCCGCCCGGGATCCCATCGGCATCCGTCCGCTGTATTACGGCCGGCTCCCGGACGGGGAATGGGCTTTCGCCAGCGAACCGAAAAACCTGGTCGGTCTGTGTGAAACCATCCTGCCCTTCCCGCCCGGGCATTACTGGATGGACGGGGAATTTGTTCAGTATGCTGATCCCGCTTACGTGGGTTATTTCACAATGAAGGAGGAGGAAGACGTCTGCGCCAAACTCCGCCGGCTGCTGATGGACGGCGTCCGGAAGCGTCTGGACGCGGATGCGCCGCTGGGCTTCCTCCTCTCCGGCGGTCTCGATTCCTCGCTGGTCTGTGCGATAGCGCAGAAGATGCTTCCGGGAAAAATCCGGACTTTTGCCATCGGCATGGATGTGGATGCAATTGATCTGAAATACGCCCGCATGGTGGCCGATTATATTGGAAGCGATCACACGGAGGTAATCATCTCGGAACAGGATGTCCTGAATGCGCTGCCCGCTGTGGTGGAACTGCTGGGCACATGGGATATCACAACCATCCGGGCTTCCATCGGGATGTATCTGGTCTGCAAATGGATTCATGAACATACGGATATTCGGGTCCTGCTGACCGGGGAAATCTCGGATGAGCTCTTCGGCTATAAGTATACCGACTTCGCTCCGTCCGCCGCGGCCTTCCAGGAGGAAGCGGAGAAGCGGATCCGGGAACTGCATGTTTATGATGTGCTGCGGGCGGATCGCTGCATTTCCGTGAACAGCCTGGAAGCGAGGGTTCCCTTTGGGGATCTGAAGTTCGTGCGGTATGCCATGAGCATCGATCCGGAGCTGAAAATGAACCGGCACAACATGGGCAAGTATCTGATCCGGAAAGCCTTCGAAGCGGATCACATCCTGCCGGATGAAATCCTCTGGCGTCAGAAGGCTGCCTTTTCCGACGCGGTGGGGCATTCCATGGTGAACGATCTGAAGGCGCTGGCGGAACGAACCTATTCCGATGAGGATCTGCAGCGCCTGGCTGCGAAATATGACTACTGCCGTCCGTTTACGAAGGAAAGCCTGCTGTACCGGGAGCTGTTTGAACAGTTCTATCCCGGTCAGGCCCATATGATCCCCGATTTCTGGATGCCCAACAAAAGCTGGCCCGGCTGTAATGTGGATGACCCCTCCGCGCGGGTGCTCAGCAATTACGGAGCCAGCGGTCAGTAAACCGCGCTTAAAAAAACAACGCGGATCCTGCCGCGCGGGAGGTGCTCTGATGGCGGATCATCAGTCCGTTCTGATTCTGGATTTTGGCGGCCAGTATACGCAGCTGATTGCCCGGCGTATCCGGGAATGCCATGTTTTTTCGGAGGTTGTTCCCTGGAATATTCCTGTGGAAGAAATCCGCCGGCGCAGCCCGGCGGGGATGATCCTTTCCGGCGGACCGGCCAGCGTGCATGATCTGGAAGCCCCGTGCTGTGATCCGGCAGTCTTCAGCCTTGGCATTCCCGTGCTGGGCATATGCTATGGCATGCAACTGACGGCCCATCTGCTGGGCGGCCGGGTGGAAAAAGCCCGGGAAAGGGAGTACGGCCGGATCACCGTCTCTCTGACCGGCGAATCCGCCCTGACGCATGGAATAAAAACGGAAAGTCCCTGCTGGATGAGTCATACCTGGCAGGTCGCGGAGTGCCCGCCCGGCTTCCGTTCCATCGCCGCCTCAGCCAGCTGTCCTGTCGCTGCCATGGCCTGTGAGGAGAAACAGCTCTACGGAGTGCAGTTTCATCCGGAGGTCACCCATACGGAAGAGGGAACCCTGCTGCTGCGGAATTTCCTATTCGGAATCTGCCGCTGTGCCGGGGACTGGACCATGGCCGCTTTCGCGGAAACGGCCATTCAGCGGATCCAGGCAGAAGTCGGCCCCGAGGGCACCGTCCTGCTGGCGCTTTCCGGCGGGGTGGATTCTTCCGTGGCTGCCGCGCTGATTTATCGGGCGATCGGCTCCCGCCTGGCCTGCGTCTTTGTGGATCATGGCCTGCTTCGCCGGGGGGAAAGCGAGGAGGTCTGCCGCGTTTTCAGCCAGCTGTTCCCCGTGCGCTTTGTGCGGGCGGATGCGTCAAAGCGGTTTTTTGAGGATCTGAAGGGCGTCACGGATCCGGAAGCAAAGCGCCATATTGTCGGCCGGGATTTTATTGATGTCTTCCGGGAAGAAGCCGCCCGGCTGGGCCGGCTGGATCATTTCGCTCAGGGAACCATCTACCCCGATGTTATTGAAAGCGGCCAGGGGACAAATGCCGCGGTGATCAAAAGTCACCATAATGTGGGAGGTCTGCCGGCGCAGCTGGGTTTTACCAGCCTGATTGAACCGCTCCGGATGCTCTTTAAGGATGAGGTCCGCGCGCTGGGCGAATCGCTTGGGCTTCCAGCCGGTCTCGTCTGGCGCCAGCCCTTTCCCGGCCCCGGTCTGGCAATCCGGGTCATTGGTGAGGTCACGCCGGAAAAGGTGAAGATCGTTCAGGACAGCGACGCCATTTTCCGGGAAGAAATGGCGAAAGCCGGCCTGGACCGGCAGGTAAGCCAGTACTTTACGGTGCTGACCGGGGTGCACAGCGTGGGCGTCATGGGCGATGAACGCACGTATGACTACGTAATTGGGCTTCGTGCAGTCACTACCGACGACTTCATGACAGCCGACTGGGCGCGCCTGCCGTATGATCTGCTTGCAGTCGTCTCGGCCCGCATCGTGAACGAAGTCCCCCATGCTGGCCGCGTCGTCCTGGATATCACGACGAAGCCCCCGGCTTCTGTGGAGTGGGAATAAAACTGACGAACCGCAGCACGGATAATTACGTCAGTTTTTACTCTCAACCGACAAGAAGCAAGCTCCTCCTGTGGGGGAGTTGCGACTATTGAGGTTGCGGAAATGTATGTGTATGCATAAAACCCAAAGTCCCTGTGAACAGCCTTGTCCGCTTGTCCGCTAAACATTATGGTTCTGCTGGCAGGATACACCTGCATCAAAAGCGAATTCTATATCTGAATAGCACAAACCGGACAGGAGGATCATATGCAGCACAAAAATCCGCTTCTTCAGGGACAGCCTTCAGATCACCGTTTCATTACCATGGGCGAAATCATGCTGCGGCTTACGCCGCCAAACTATGATAAAATAAGGGTCGCCAACAGTTTTGAAGCCAGTTACGGGGGATCCGAAGCGAATATTGCCCTGGCGCTGGCAAATCTGGGCACAGATGCCACCTTCTTTTCAGTCGTCCCGGACAACAGTCTCGGAAAAAGCGCTGTGCGCGCCCTCCGCTCCAATGATGTGCACTGTACGCCTGTCATTCTGACAACTCCGAAGGAAACACCTTCCCACCGGCTCGGAACATATTACCTTGAAACCGGTTACGGTATCCGTCCCAGCAAGGTCATCTACGACAGAAAGCATTCCGCCATCACAGAATATGATTTTTCAGGAGTGGATCTGAAAACCCTGCTGAAGGACTTCACCTGGCTGCACCTTTCCGGTATCACTCCCGCCCTGGGCCCCGGCTGCGCAGAACTGGTGCTGAACATGCTAAAAACCGCGAAAGAACTCGGGCTGACGGTTTCCTTCGACGGCAATTTCCGCTCTACGCTGTGGAGTTGGGAGGAAGCCAGGGATTATTGCACCCAGTGCCTCCCCTATGTGGATGTATTGCTCGGAATCGAGCCCTATCACCTGTATAAGGATCCTGAAAATCCGGCCCTCGGAGACTGGAAGGACGGCGTTCCGCTGCAGCCATCCTACGAACAGCAGGATGAAATCTTCCAGGCCTTCGTCCAGGCTTATCCGAATTTAAAATGTATCGCCCGCCATGTCCGCTATGCGCATTCCGGATCGGAAAACAGCCTAAAAGCTTTTATGTGGTACGACGGACACACCTTTGAAAGCAAGCAGTTTACCTTTACGATTCTGGACCGGGTAGGCGGTGGCGACGCCTTCGCGTCTGGCCTGATCTACGCGATGATGCATGAGGATCGCCCCATGGACATTCTGAATTTCGCGGTCGCTTCCAGCGTCATCAAGCATACAATCCACGGAGACGCCAATATTATTGACGATGTACAGACAATCCGGAATCTGATGAATATGAATTACGATATCAAACGATAACCCCTGTGTTTCTGAAAAAGAGTCATACTGAAAAGAGATCGGATAACCGATCTCTTTTTCGTCCGTCTGTTATCAGATTAGCTGCTCCGTCTGAGCGGAAGCATCCACCAATTCCTCAACCGGAGCATCCGGATAATCCGTCGTCACCGGAAACGGCAGGCTTTGCATGTATTCATGCATGGCTTCCGCCACCCGTTTACTGTTAGCCACGGCTTCCACCACTGTACGCGCACCGCTGGCGGCATCCCCTGCCGCGAACACGCCCGGACGGCTGGTATGTCCTTCTTCATCCACGGTCAGCAGGCCGCTCCGGACAGTATCAATCCCTTTAGTCGTTGTCACCAGATTGCTTTCGGCTCCCTGGCTGACTGCGATAATCACGCCTGTACACGGATACAGCTTCTCCGTCCCCCGGATCGGCGTAATCTTTCCGTTTTCATCCACCTGGCTGTCCGCCAGGATCACCCCGTCCTCCCGGATTTCCAGTGTGCATTTATTGTAAATAAAATCCACGCCCTCCAGTTTGGCATAGCTGCTCTCATACTGGCTGGCCGTCAGGGTGTCGGTCAGATTCACACAGCTTACATACCTTGCCCCATGGCGAATCGCTGTACGGGCGCAGTCCATGGCACTGTTGCCGGTTCCGATCACAATGATCCTTTCCCCGAGACGGAAAGCCGCAGGGCTTGCCAGATAATTGATCGCGTAAGTCACATGCCCCAGACTCTCTCCCCGGATATTCAGTTTGCGGGGCTTCCACAGCCCGGCTCCGACAAACACGCTTTGGTAACCATCCCGAAACAGATCGTCGATGGTCACAGCACTGCCGATATAGGTATTGGGACGGAACTGAATCCCTTTCAGTTCAAGATGACGGTATGCCATATCATCGAGTACCGCATCAGGCAGGCGGAAGTCCGGAATGCCATATCGCAGCACGCCGCCGATTTTGTCCCGGCTGTCAAAAATCGTGATCTGATATCCCTTGCGGGCCAGAATAATCGCAACCGTCAGGCCGGCCGGACCAGCGCCGATAACAGCAGCTTTACGCCCGTTCGGGGCAGCCGGACCTTTGACCATCTGATTCGCATAAGTTGAAGAAATATAGCTTTCGATGACGGAAAAATGCACCGGTGCATCCTTAATTCCCCGGACGCAGTGGCCTTCACACTGATTCTCGTGATTGCATACCAGAGCGCAGACGGTAGTCAGAGGATTGTTTTCAAACAGCATCCAGCCCGCGTCATTCAGACGGCCTTCCTTCAGGAGCCGGATTACTTCGGGAATGTTGGTATGAATCGGACAGCCCGCCTGACAGCGGGGCTTTTTACACTGGAGGCAGCGATTTGCCTCCTCCATCACATGCAGTGCCATATGCTTTTTCCTTTCATGCCGATCGTCCGGGCAGAAAACCATGCCCGGTTTTGATTATATCACACAATATTCATTTTTCCGGAAAGGAACAGGAAATTTCACCTTTCTCAGGGAGCGGCTGTATTTCCCGGCAGTCCGGCCGGATCAGCCACAGCCCAGAAAGCGGGCTTCGGTTCACAGGCGGCGTCAAACAGGAGCGGAAACTCATACTTCCGGTAGCTCATGCTGTCCGTCAGCCCCCACACCTGTACCGCTTCCGTCTGATCCGAGTATTCCAGCATCAGATTCATTACGTCGGCGTATTTCTTTGCCTGCTTCTGAAACTGCTCCTCCGTGTTTTTGCTGATACCCACGTCCAGCTCGCTGACGCGCAGCCTCAGTCCAAGCGCAGCCACGGCTTTTACGGCATTCCGGAGCATGGTCATGCCCGGCTCCAGAACCCGGTGATGCATCTGGAAACCGTAGCCGTCGATATTTCCCTCCGCCTGAAGCCGCCCCAGCAGCTCCAGGATTCCCTTCAGCTTCCCGGGATAAGCGGTATTGTAGTCGTTATAGTACAGCAGCGTTCCCGCCGGAGCATGCTTCCGGGCCAGTTCAAACGCCCGCTCCACATAATCCTCTCCGACGGTCTCATACCAGATGGATTTCCGCAGGGAGTGGGATCCGTCGTCAATCGCCTCGTTCACCACGTCCCAGGATACAACAATGCCCGGATATTCCCGGTTCAGCAGGGACATCAGCCCCGCAATGTAGTTTTCCAGGCGCCCCAGCATTCTTTCCCGGTCCAGCCTCGGCGCGGAAGCGTCATATCCTTCATGAAAGAAGTCCTCCCGCGTTTCGATATGCCAGACCAGCACATGTCCGTGCACCCGGAGGCCGTTCTCCCGGGCAAAATCCAGCAGGGGCCTTGCGCTGTCCAGATGCACCGCGACAAGGGTTTCATCCCCGCTTTTCCGGACGAGCCTCCTGCTTTCGTCCCAGTCAATCACAAAATTCGGCTTCAGTTCGTTTTCCGGCGTCAGGATGCTGAACTGCTTCTTCATCAGATTCCGGGTTTCATCCTGTCCGAAAGCCGCCCGGGGAGCGGCCGCCCCAAAGTCAAACCGGCCGGCATAGATTTCCTTCAGGGAAGGAATTTCCTCCTGCTCCGCAGCCAGAACGCAGGCCGGCAGCAGACACAGGGCCAGAATCCATGCGATGATTTTCTTCATTTTCATATTCCCCCGATAAAAAAGATCCAGCGGATGCAGATTCATTATACATGATTCCGGTTCTTTTCCATCTCCGCCCATCTTTTCCGGAACCAGTGCGCCGCCATCTTGGGCCTGCGGTCCCGGGTAAACAGTCCTTTTCTGTTTCCCCCGACGCGCATCGGCCCCTGGCAGGTCGCAAAATCCGCAAAATTCCAGGGCATCTCCCCGACCACAAAATCCCTTTCATCCAGGCATTCGCTCATCGCTTCATAGAAAGCCACCTGGTATTCCTCCGTAAACATCTCAGCCACGGCTCCGTGCAGCCCGGCAATCGTATCCGCGCCGTATTCAGACAGGATGACCGGCTTATGCTGATTCTGCCACCAGTCCAGCTCCGTCCGGAAGGCGTACTTCGCAGCTTCCAGATCTCCCGAAAGATTATACCATCCATAATACCGGTTGATCAGCACCACGTCCATGGAGCGGATCACCTGGTCCTGATCGTACCGGTTCTGGCAGCCCACCACGGTCACCGGTCTGTTCTGCGGATCCAGCCGGTGGGCCGCTTCATACAGGGGCTGCCAGTACGCATATGCCTTGTCCGGCAGGGTATCCGTATCCGGCTCGTTGCCCACGCTCCACATAATGACGCAGGGATGGTTTTTGTCCCTGGCAATCATATCCGCCAGTACCTGCAGATGATATCCGGCCAGATTCCATCCGTACTGTTCACTGGCCCACATCCCCACCGCCGGCGTCTCATCCACAATGACAATCCCTTCCCGGTCGCAGAGCTGATACATTTCCTCCGCATACGGATAATGGCTGGTCCGGAAGCAGTTTGCATTCAGCCAGTGGTAGAGATTAATATCCGTCACATTCAGGCAGGGATCCATTCCCCGGCCGTGAACAGGACTGTCCTCATGCTTGCAGGGGCCGTGGAAGCGGAAAGGCTTCCCGTTGATCAGAAAGCGGGCTCCCTCCACCCGGACCTCCCGGATGCCAAAGGGCTGCTCATACAGATCTTCGCCATAGGTAACCCGGACCGTATACAGATAGGGCGTCCCGGGCCAGGGCTCCCACAGATGCGGCTCCGCAATATGCAGGATTCCCTCCCGGGCTTCACACCGCGCCACCGGAAGGCCTTCCGCATCCAGGACCTCCACCAGGATCGGTCCGTCCGTCCCTTCTGTCTCGACGCTGAAGCGCACTTCCCCGTTCATGGACGGAATCAGGGTGATGTCCCGGATAAACTGCCGGGGAGTCGCAATGAGCCGCACCGGCCGCTGAATCCCGGTGTAATTGAAAAAATCAAAGGCAGGCCGGTTGATACCGCGCTCCTGCTGCATCCTTTTCCCGGCTTCCACCGCCGGAATACCCGGATTGTCGGAGCCAAAGAAAGCCGTATCCCCCTCGGTACCGATCGGCAGCGTATCATGATTGATCCGGTTATCCGCCTCAACCGTTAATTCCGCCGTTTCCCCCGGTACCATCAGCCCATCCAGCTCCACCTCAAATGGCAGGAATCCGCCCCGGTGGGTGGCAATTTCCCGTCCGTTCAGCAGAATCCGCGCGCTGTGCGCCACCGCATCGAAGCGGAGGCATGCACGCATTCCTTTCCAGCTGGCAGGAAGGGTAATCTTCCGCCGGTACTCCACCTTTCCGGCCCGATTCCGGAACCGGGGATCCGGGCTCTGGT
>JAFRGU010000180.1 GCA_017433675.1 Clostridia bacterium | reverse complement strand
GAATGGAGTTGGGGGCATGTATCGGATCAACTGGAGATCCAAGCCCCCTGCAATTCGAGAGATCTTCCTTCGGTTCAGAGCGCTCGATCTCTCTGCTGTGGATCACATCATGCAGGATCAGTATTCCAACCGCGGTGCTGAACCGCGTCCGCCTTCCTGCATGCTACGTTCACTTCTGCTCATGATAGCGATGAATGTAGTCTCCATCACTCACTGGGTTGAAACCCTGCACACGTCACAATTCTTCGCCATCCTTAGCGGATTCCAGCCCTGGGATATCCCGGGTGTTGGAACCTTCTATGACTTCATCGACAGGCTTTGGAATCTCACTACGCCGAACTTCTCCTCCCACTACAAGCCACCTGTAAGAAAGAAGGTTAAGAAGCCTAAGGGGAAGGGGCAGAAGGCGGCTTCTATTGAGAAGGAATCTGTTGCGGATCTTATTATCCGCCTTTCTCAAACTACCTTCAGTTCGGATAAGGATGCATGCGGGATCCCATGATGCATGAACGCCGTTTTGAAACCGAAGGCAGGACATTCAGCCCGCAGCGAATGCCATGGACTGGATGTGCTCACAAAAAAAGCGCGGGCATGCAAAGCCCGCACTGCTCCCGTTTTTTATCCGGTCTCTGCCTTACTGCGCGAAACCGAAGAGAATTCCAATCACCGCGGAAGCTCCGAGAAAAATTACCGGATGAAGCTTGCTGATCTTTTTCATCAATGCGTTCTTTTTGAGCCCGGGAAGCTTGTCCGGATTCATCAGGATCCAGAGAATCAGGGCCAGAACAATTGCTTTCCACTGCAGCCCGGTAATTTCCCCCTGCGCATTTCTCTGCAGCAGCGCAATCATCGCGACGCCGACGCAGGCCGCGGCAATCAGCCCCGTGGACGCAGGCCGCAGACCGTAGAATACAGCATCGACATAGCGGTTATCCCTGAACGCCTTCAGGATCCGAGCGACCAGAATGATAATCACGATGGACGGAAAAATAAGGCCCAGGGTCGCAACCACCGCACCTGGAATGCCGCAGACAGAAAAGCCCACATACGTCGCCATGTTGATTCCGATGGGGCCCGGCGTGCACTCCGAAACTGCGACCATGTCCGCCAGCTGTTCCATGGTAAACCAGCCCGTTCTCACGGAGATTTCCTGCAGGAAAGGCAGCGTGGCGAGTCCCCCGCCGATCGCAAAAAGTCCCGCCTTGCAGAATTCAAAAAAGAGCTGCAAATAAATCATACCGACGCTCCTTTCTTCAGAAGCACCCTGCACACAACGCCGGTGATCCCGGCAAGGATCACAAACAGCACCGGCGTCACGTCCCATACAACAGATCCGATCAGCACAAGGAGAAAAATCGCCGCGCCGACAGCATCCTTCACCGACGCCTTTCCGAGCTTGATCACCGCGTTCAGGATCAGGACCACCACGCAGACGCGGATACCGGCGAATGCATTGCGCACCGCTGCCAGTTCAGCAAAATTGGAGATAAACGCCGCGATGATCGAAATGATAATCAGGGAAGGAAAAACGACGCCCAGGGTCGCAACAATTCCGCCGATCACCCCTTTTGTTTTGTTCCCGATGAACGTAGCTGTATTCACCGCAATAATGCCCGGCGTGCACTGGCCGATCGCATAATAATCCATCAGCTCCTCATTCGCAGCCCATCCCCGCTTCTCGACCACTTCCCGCTGCAGCATCGGAAGCATCGCATACCCTCCGCCAAAGGTCAGGCCGCCGATTCTTGCAAAAGTGATAAACAGATCCGCCAGTTCTTTCAAGATGATCTTCCTTTCCTGCGTTTCTGATGATCTTCCAACCAGTATATTCTATCTTTTCACCGTTCAATTTGCAACGGCCCCAAAATAAAAAAAACTGTCCGTCCCCTTTCTTAATCTGTTGAATGACGGCGCGCAAAAAAGCTGGACAGTGATTTCCTGTCCGGCGGAAAGGATATTTTATTCTGGATATCTTCCTGTATGATGCTGCTTACACTTCTTCCCCGGCTCCCCCGCTGCGCATATTTCCAAAGCAATCAGAATAAAGCCTATTGACATAGTAGATAAATGGTGTTATACTGCGTCCAGCTTCTCCGGAAGCCGGGTCATCACCGGACCCGATCAGGAACGAAGGAGGGACGGACATGTTTACGGCGGAAAAGGAACTGATCCTGAGCACCAAGTGTAGAATGCTGATCTCCCGGGCATGTAATATGGCTGGGGCGTCGGCATGTATGTGTCCCCGTCCTGAATGATCCTCATCCGGATCCCTGAAACGCCATTTTACCCGGGAGCCTGAAGACGGCTGCCGGTTTTTTTCTTTGGAGCCGGCCCGTCAGACCGGAGAAGAAAGGAAGAACGTTGCTGTGGAGTGGGATTATATTGAAAAGGTGCTGCCGCTTTATGGGAAAGCTGCGTGGCTGACACTGCGCACGGGTACGGCCGGCATCCTGCTCGCAGCATTGACAGGTCTGCTCTGCGCTGCGGCGCTCCATTGGCGGGTCCCGGTTCTCCGGTGGATCACCTCCGCCTATGTGGAGATCAGCCGGAACACGCCCCTGCTCGTACAGTTGTTCTTCATCTACTACGGTCTTCCGAAGATCGGCATCAGGACCGATCCGGAAACCTGCGGCATTGCGGGGCTGGCCTTTCTCGGCGGCAGCTATATGACCGAAGCCTTCCGGAGCGGGGTGGAAGCCGTGGACAGGATTCAGGAAGAGAGCGCGCTGAGCCTCGGGCTTACGCGGCTTCAGGCGTTCCTTCATGTGATTTTCCCCCAGGCTGCCGCGATCAGCGCACCGGCGTTCATGGCCAATGTGATTTTCCTGATGAAGGAAACCAGCGTGTTTTCTGCTGTCAGTCTCATGGACCTGATGTTCACCGCCAAGGATCAAATCGGGCTGTATTACCGGACAACGGAAAGCCTGTTCCTGCTGGTATCCGCTTATCTGCTGATCCTGCTACCGCTGTCGCTGCTGGGCAGCCTGCTGGAAAGGAGGCTGCGCCATGCCGGATTTGGGACTTGAGGTTCTCTGGAAGGGAAAGAACTTTGCCCGGCTCCTCGGCGGACTCTGGGTGGCACTTCGAATCAGTCTGATTTCCGCTGGGATCAGCGTACTGGCCGGTATCCTGCTGGGGATCGCAGCAAGCCGGAAGCGTTCCGTCAGCTCCGTTGTACTGCGGATCTGGTTGAGCGTCATTCATGTGATGCCGCAGATGGTCCTGCTGTTCCTGATGTATTTCGGAACAACGCGCGCCTTCGGCTGGAATCTCTCCGGCGAAGCCGCGGCGGTAATTGTTTTCTCCCTCTGGGGGACTGCTGAAATGGCCGACCTGGTTCGGGGCGCAGTCACCAGCATCCCGGTCATCCAGCGGGAGAGCGTTGAAGCACTGGGCCTGAAGCCCGGACAGATTTATCGCTGGATTATCCTTCCCCAGGCGGTGCGCCGCCTGATTCCCCTGTCCATCAACCTGATTACAAGGATGATCAAAACCACCAGCCTGGTAACGCTCCTCGGAGTCGTGGAAATCCTGAAGGTCGCCCAGCAGATTATCGAAGCAAACCGGAAAGCCAGCCCGAACGCGGCGTTCGGTGTCTATCTGACCGTCTTTGTGATGTATTATCTGGCCTGCCGGCCGTTAAGCCTGGCGGCGAAGAAACTTGAAAAGCAATGGAGGTGAGCCCGTGGCGGAAACGGTTCTGAGCATCTCGCACCTGACGAAGCAATTTGATGGCCAGACTGTCCTGGAGGATCTGTCCCTGGATGTTTCGGAAGGGGAAGTGGTCGTCATCGTCGGCTCCAGCGGGTGCGGAAAAAGTACACTTCTGCGATGTATCAACGCCCTGGAGGAAATCCAGGGCGGAGAGATCCGGCTTCGGGGCGAGCTGATCCGGCATGACGGAAAAAACCTGCCGGAGCTGCGCCAGAAGATCGGAATGGTCTTTCAAAGCTATGAGCTGTTCCCTCATCTGACCGTGCTGGAGAACCTCCTGCTCGCGCCGGTCAAAGCGCAGAAGCGCAGCAGGAACGAAGTCAGGGAAGAAGCGCTGGCGCTGCTGGAGCGCGTCGGATTGAAGGAGAAGGCGGACAGCTGGCCCAGACAGCTTTCCGGAGGCCAGAAGCAGCGGGTTGCCATCGTGCGGGCACTGATCATGCACCCGGAGATCCTGCTCTTCGACGAGGTGACAGCCGCCCTTGATCCGGAGATGGTCCGGGAGGTTCTGGATGTGATCGTCAGCCTGGCGGATCAGGGAAGGACCATGCTCATCGTTACCCATGAAATGTCGTTTGCCCGGGCCGTCGCCGACCGAATCATCCTGTTGGAGGACAGGCGGATTCTGGAAGAAAGCAGTCCGGATCAGTTCTTTACTGCTCCGAAAACGGAGCAGGCCCGTAAATTCCTCCAGACGTTTGAATTCATCAGAAAAAAGAAAGAAGAGGCATAAAGCCCGAAAGGAGATTTCCCATGAAAAGCATTCGTACCATCTCATCCATCATCATCGCCCTCGTTCTGACTCTGTCTCTCATCGCTTCTGCGGCAGCGGACGGCGCGTTCCGGACTCTGGAGGAGATTAAAGCCTCCGGGAGCATCAGCATCGGCGTCTTTTCGGATAAGAATCCCTTCGGCTACGTGGACGAAAACGGCGAATACCAGGGCTACGATGTATACTTCGCCCGCCGTATCGGCGAGGATCTCGGGATAGCGGTTAACTTTGTTTCAACCGAGGCCGCCAACCGCGTGGAGTATCTGGAGACCGGCAAGGTCGACATCATCCTGGCCAATTTCACCGTGACCCCGGAACGCGCGGAAAAAGTCGATTTCGCCCTGCCCTACATGAACGTCGCCCTTGGCGTTGTTTCCCCGAACAGCCGCGTAATTACCGATCTCTCCGAAATCGGCGCGGAGGACCGGGTGATCGTTATCTCCGGCACAACGGCTGAGGATTATCTGATCAAAAATAATCCTGAGATCACCCTCCAGAAATACGATACCTACGCCAACGCGAAGAACGCTCTGGAAAACGGGAACGCCGTCGCCTGGGCGAACGACAATACCGAGGTCATTGCCTTCGCCCTTCAGAATGAGGGTTACACCGTCGGCATCCCCTCCCTGGGCAGTCAGGATACCATCGCTCCCGCTGTCAGCAAAGGCAACGAATCTCTCCTGAACTGGATCAATGAGGAGATCAAAGCCCTGGCGGCGGAACAGTTCTTCCATAAGGACTATGAATCCACCCTGGTGGATACCTACGGCCTGGACTATGAGGACAGCCTGGTGCTGGAAGGCGGCGGCCTGACCGAATAACCTGTTATGATCCGCGTGCCGGATCCTTTCCACTGGATCCGGCAAATCGCTGGATCGGAAGGTCATGGCGGAGAATCGGCGGGGAGCAATGAAGCGGACAACACCCTGCAGGGCCTGGGAACAGGACCCTGCGGGGGACTTTTTCTGTTTTTGGAAATATGATATTATCCTGAATGAACGGTCTGGGTATAGCTGAGACAGAACGCTTTCTCCGTGGCGTTTATTTCAATCATGATGTGGCCGAATGTCAACGTGAATATGCCTTGGATAAAGGGAGCCAGTCCGCCCCATTCCACTTTGCCGACATAGCTGATGACAAAAGTAGAGGGCGTTCCATGGGTGGTCGGGCTGTGTTCGACGGCATAATTGACCTTGCTGTCCAGATCCGGCTGCGCATCGATCGCCTGACGGAAGGAATTCACCATCCTGCATGCCCAAAGTGATGATGCAAATACCGGGATTTTCGGGTTCAAGTATATCAAATCAAAGAGTGTCCGGCAATCTGCTGCAAGAGCTTTTCATCGGCTGACGCCAGTGAGGAATTTCAAAAAACGCAACAGTCTTTCCTTCGATGACTGAAATGATACCATATTCCCAGAATAAAAAAGGCGGGAGCCTTTCCCACCCTCAATCTGTATCAACGGATCCTTATTCCTGTTACGCCCGGACTCCGGATTCCGGATTAATCCTCGTATGAGACGCTGAGATTCCTGAATAAACCGTCTGTGCCAATATCAACATACAGCCCGATATTCCCCCTGGATGCCGGACCGTGCTTAAAACCGTGAACATTCAGGACTTCGATGCCGTCTACACAGAACGTTCCGCAATCGTCCCGGATAACCGCTTTGATATGGCTCCACTGGTTAAGCCCAATCGTACCGACCTGATTCTCATAATCCGTGATTCCGAATTCCCGCAGATAGGAAAAAGTATACCCGGGAAAAGAAAAGTACTGACAGCCATGCGCCCTTCGGACCGGATCGTCACATTCTTTCCCATTGGCAGGACGAATATAGAAGCTTTCGAATTCCCTTCCATCTTCCGCTGCCCTGAATACAATCCCAATAAAACCCCGGGCATAATCAGGCGCGTCAGGCAGCAGTCTTCCGCAAACATCCACATCAATGGTTCCATTGTGGAAGCTGCTTCCAATCACTCCGGCATAGGTGTTGATATCCGGTTCAAGGGATCCTGTTTTCCACACCCGGATGGTTTCAGCATCCGGAAAGTCCATACCGGTATGAGGCATGAGCCTGAAAGCTTCCTGTTTCATTATCATCATTGAGCATTCCCTCCGAATAGCAGTCGCTGCAGATACAGGATGACGAAAATGGCCAGTATAACATAAAGGCAAGCAGTATTCGCAAAAATATGATATCACTGATCAAAAAGAAAAAGCAAGCAAGAAATGAAAAGCCCGGAGCAGGTCTTCAAAGCTTCCCTGATCCGGTTTTATATATAGCCTGGCCCCGTTTCCGTTATTACGGGCACGGTTTATTTCTTCTTCAGGAAAACAACGTACAGGATGATACCGATCAGCATGCCGGGAAGCATCCTTTCCGCCGCCCCCAAAGCACTGATAAAGGAGCCAAAGGCACTTGTATATGGGCCTATTCTTATGTTAGCATATCAGTACACGCTGCACGAGGAGGATTACGGTCATGAAAAAGCAGAAAACGTTTGCAATGCTGTTTCTGGCATTGTTGGTATTCTGGAATGTCTGTCAGGCACTAATCATACCGCCCACCGGCGATGGACAGATCGGGCTGGAGGCTGTAGTGCTATGTGAAAAACTGACTATACGGCAGGAACCCCGTTCTAATTCAAAGGCAGTGCAAACACTGCCGTATGGATTTGTGTTCTCCGTACAAAAGGTGGAAAACGGGTGGGCAGACTGCTTCCCTTCAGACGCATGTGATGCGGGAAAAGCAGGATGGGTAAACACCGACTATATCATCATCGATCCTGCCTGGTACAAAACAGATCAGTCAACGCCGGTCTATGCCTGGGATGATACGAAGGCCCCCAAAGTGGCTCTGCTGAGCAAAGATACTACTTTGCCCATTCTGAAAGATACTGGCGATTGGCTTATCGTCAGTCTGCGGGGTGCTACGGGCTGGATTCATAAAAATGCCACTGACTGAAAAAGGCCCCGTCTTTCGACAAGACCAGCACGAATGATTATAGTTCTTTATCTTATCGAATGCGCAGGATCTGACCGGCGTGCCATACCATCGGGAAGAAAGGAGAAAAATCATCCCCTTCAGGGAGAGACCCTCTTCAGCTCCTCCCATACCTTCACCAGCGCATAGGTATCCAGTTCGCAGTACTTCAGCAGATTCCGGCGGGTGACTTCCCGTTCCTCCGGATCCATAAACTGCATTTTCGGGAAAACGCTCATGGCCTCCCCGCCGTTGTGCACCCCGGCCAGGTTATGGTAATCCAGCTCCGGATCATCCGGGTAGATGGCCGGAAGGACGCTCTTGATCGAGAAGCTGCCGCCCATGGCCCTGTTGTAATAATACCCGGACTGGAACGGGGTGATCAGGTCGATGACATGCTCCGCGATCCTGGTCAGATGTTCTGAAAGATCCGGGAACATCGCCGCCAGCTCCTTCAGGCGGGTGCATTCGAACGCCTTGTTATAGGCCAGGACGCAGGCATCCTCCGGGATATCCCGGCACAGGGCCTCCGCGATGGCCCGCCGGGGATCCGTCCCGGATTCGGCCAGGAATTCCCTGTGCCTGAGTTCCCCGCCCTCCTGCTCCACATAATGGAGCGAATACTGGAACGGGATCTGGGCGTAGGGCCGGGTGCCGACGTACAGTGGAACGGCCGGCTGCATGCTTTCAAAGTCCAGGAAATACAGCGGGAAAGTCAAAGTGCTCAGGAACGCCCGGATCTTTTCCTTCTCGATCCAGGTTCCCTTCTCTTCCGTCGCATATTCAATCTGCCGGCGCTGGGCGGCGTTTTTGATCAGCCCGCTGTCCCGCAGGGCTTCAAAGGTGATCAGCCCCTTCTGATAATACTCCGCCTTCTTATCCTTATTCAGCCGGTACAGGTCAAAGACATTCGGCTTCGGCAGGTTCCGGGAGCACCAGGGCCAGTAATCGCAGTCCGGACAGAGGGCGCCCAGCTCCGTCTCCGGCTCGGTATCCGAGGCCAGCGTCCTTTCGGCGAGGGCCAGCGCAGCCGGAATATTGATCCGCTCCGCCGCCGCCGCATCCTGCATATCATAGATCCGGAACAGCTCCTGCAGGTTCAGGGTGCCGTCAAAGACATACTTATTATTCAGGCAGACCAGGTATACCCCCGTCAGCGGCACGCCGCACAGCTCCAGCACATATTTCTGATACCCGGT
>JAFRGU010000179.1 GCA_017433675.1 Clostridia bacterium | reverse complement strand
TACGGAGAACCCGACAGAGACGGGGAGCAGGGCGCCACCATCCAGCCGGACGGAAGCGTCCTCTTCCGGATTATTGCCCCGGAAGCGCATTCGGTGGTGATCGATCAGTTCGGAAAGGTTTATCCCCTGACCCGGCAGGAAGACGGCGCCTGGGAAGGCTGCTTTGACATGGGACGCGGCTTCCTGTACTTCTTCCTGAAGGTGGATGGCGCCGACGTACTCTGCCCTTACCTGCCGATCGGCTACGGATGCTGCAGGCCGATGAACTTTGTGGATGTTCCCGTGGAGGACATGGCGGGGTGGGACGATCTGAACGGTATTCCGCACGGAAGCGTGACGCGGCATTACTATCCCTCCTCTGTCACCGGGAAGCATGAGATATGCCTGGTTTATACGCCGCCGACATTCAGTACGGGGAAGAAATATCCTGTGCTCTATCTGCAGCACGGATACGGGGAGAACGAGACCGGATGGGTGTATCAGGGCCATGTGGGCCGGATCGCGGATCAGCTGCTGAACGACGGAAAGATGCAGGAAATGATCATCGTGATGGGCAACGGCATGGTGAAAAAAGACAATGAAGGCGGCAGAATGCTTTTCCCACAGGTGCTGGTCAACGATCTGATCCCCTTCATTGAATCCCGTTATCCGGTGCTGACGGACAAATGGCACAGAGCCATGGCCGGCCTGAGCATGGGCAGCTATCAGACCAGTCTGACCACGCTGGGGCATCCGGAGCTCTTCGGATATGCCGGGCTGTTCAGCGGCTTCCTGCGGGCTCCCTGGCCGACAGAGACGCCGGAGGAGCATCTGAAAATGCTGGATCAGCCGGCGGAATTCCAGAGCACGTTCCGGCTTTTCTACCGGGCCATGGGCACCGGGGACCAGTTCTGGGACCGGTTTGCGGAGGACGATGCCTACCTGGCGCCGAAAAAGCTGCCCATTCTGAGGGAAACCTTCCCGGGCGGGCATGACTGGACCGTATGGAGAAGGTGTATCCGGTCCTTCCTGCCCCGACTGTTCCGGGAAGAAGCGTGACGGGACCGGCAACGTCACGCCCGGCTTTTTTCGGAACAGAATCAAGAGAAGAAGGAACACTGCATGGCGGCGAACGAATTGCATCAAATCAAGAAGGCACTGGATGATCTCCTTTTCCAACAGTGGGAAAGCGGGTTTGTACACAATTCCCTGGATACGGAAATGCTTCCCTTCAAGCTGATGAAGCAGGGAGACTGGGCGGGCGTACAGATGTGCCAGGAGAATTTTCTCTCGGACCGCGCCGGCAAAACCTCCAATGATCCGCTGCGGAGAAAGCAATACGAGTTTGTATCGACCATCACGATTCTCTGCCGCGTCTGCATCGAGGGCGGGATGGAATCCGCCGTATCCTACGGGCTGAGCGATCTGTATATCCAGCAGGCGGATCAGTGCACGTCCGTTGACGCACTCTGCAAGCTGCACGAAATGATGCTGCAGGATTACACAAAGCGGATGCAGAAGATCACAAAGGGCGGCATGTATTCCCCGCACGTCATCCGGGCCATGGAATACGTGGACCAGCACCTCCAGGATTCGATCCGCATTCAGGACATCGCGGACGCCCTCGGAATCTCCGTTTCCCACCTGTCCCACACATTTTCTCAGGAAACCGGGATGGAGCTTTCCGCCTATATCCGGGAAAAACGCCTGGACGCGGCCAAAAAGCTGCTGCTGCATTCCGATTTCACCTGTACGGAGATTGCCGAATACTTCAGCTTTTCCTCATCCGCCCATTTTTCCACGGCCTTCAGGGAGCTTACCGGAATGACTCCGACCGAGTACCGCGAAAAGCGGTTCCACCAGGTTCCGATTTCCTCAACCCGGAAAAATGCCAGCACGGAAAAATAAAAAACAGCAGAAAAATGAAAACATCTTTCCTTCCGGTGTGCTATATTCTGACCGCAGCGAGCGAAAGCGGACTGCATCAGTTGTCAAAGGAGGTAAGATGAGATGACAAACTGGTATGATATGTATACAATGAAAATGAGCAGTATGATTTCTGAGGATGTGGGCGTGCCGGAGCTGCGCAATCCCAAGTGCGCCGCCATGC
>JAFRGU010000178.1 GCA_017433675.1 Clostridia bacterium | reverse complement strand
GGCATCTGTATAAGCAGGCGCAGCTCCGGGGCTGCAACAAAATTGCCCTGGGGCATCATTACGATGATGTGATTGAGACCATCCTGATGGGGCTCATGTGGAGCGGCCAGTTTCAGACCATGATGCCGAAAATCCGCAGCAAAAACTTCCCGGGCATGGAGCTGATCCGCCCCATGACCCTGATCCGGGAGGAGGAAATCAAGGCCTGGCGGGATTATCTGGGACTGCGGTTTTTGCAGTGCGCCTGCCATTTCACGGACGCCGTCGCGCATGCGGACCCAGACGGCGTTATGCCATCCAAGCGGCAGGAAACCAAGGAGCTGATCCGCCGGCTCCACGAAACCAATCCGGATATCGAATCCCATCTCTTTAACAGCGTCCGCTGCGTCAATCTCGATACCGTCCTGGGCTATAAGCTTCACGGGGAAGACCACAGCTTTCTGGATGATTATTGATGGAAAAAACACCGTCCCGGAACATGCCGTATCCGCGGACGGTGTTTTTTTATGCCTTGGAGGCTCTGCGCTGCTCGGCCATCCGGTTGACCGCCGCCGGCAGTTCGCCGATGGCCAGCACCAGCAGAATCATGATCAGCGCGTAAGCGTAGATATCCTGGTATTCATTAAAGTAGCTGCTGCTGTAAATGGCTTTCCCGAGCGAGTTCCGGGTCTGCACCATGTACTCCGTGGAAATAGCCAGCCGCAGCCCCATGCCGGATGCATTCACCCAGGCCTGCCGGAAGTATCCCGCCATCAGCGGCAGGTAAACGCTCTTCAGCACCTGCAGGTTGAACCCGCTGTTCAGCCGGTATACATCGATCAGTTCCGGCTCAATCCGCCGGCAGCCTTCGGAGGTGGCTTCGCTGATGATCGGAATCAGGATCAGGGAGGAGGCCGCCACCGGTACCCGTGGATAGGGCATCAGCACCATCAGAATCACAATGAGCACAATCATCGGAAGAGACCGCAGCAGATTCATCAGCGGGCGAAACAGTGCCCGTACAAAATCGCTCAGTCCCTCCGCCATGCCGATCAGGACACCGATAACGCTGGATACAGCCATGCTCAGCAGCAGGTGTCCCAGGGTTGTACCGATCAGCACCCAGGTATGTCCGGTTCCTGCAAGACGGA
This sequence comes from Clostridia bacterium, assembly GCA_017433675.1. GTDB lineage: Bacteria > Bacillota > Clostridia > Christensenellales > Aristaeellaceae > Aristaeella. The sequence goes on along the minus strand of JAFRGU010000178.1, from coordinate 3,372 downwards.
AAAATGCTTCCAGGATCACATCCACACCCGGAAAAACCAGCGCATCTCCCTTCAGCCAGCCCGCCGCCTGAATCAGCGCGCCGATCAGCAGAAGACCCAGACAGAAGGCGAGGGGTTCCCGTTTTTTTCGGGAACCCCTGTTCTTTTCATCATCATTCCGCATAGTAGAAGTCATCAGCAGGCACTTCGCCGCCAAACTGAGTCAGGTCGATGTTCGCGGTAATTTCAATCTGCTCTTTTGCCTCCGCAGCACCCACGAAACGGATCGCACAGCCCGGAATCGCCTTCAGGGCCACCGGAACCTTCGGCAGGATCTCCAGCGCCACGGCTGCTTCCGCCACCGCGTTCACATCGCTGGTGCACTTTTCACAGGACTCTGCTGCCTTTTTCAGGTATTCCTTCACCGTCTCCGGATGCCCGGCCAGGGTTTCGGCCCGGACGAACAGGGCCGCCTGGGCAAATCCTTCATAACCGGTTGCCGCTTTGTAAAGGGCGTTCACCGCATAGCCGGTGACAGCGTCGTTCTTCATCTTCGCTGCGGTCAGCGCGGGTTCCGCGGTCAGCACGATGGCTTCCGCATCGCTCAGCAGGAGCGCCTGGGTATCCGCTGCGCCGGCCAGGTATTCCACATTCGCCGGTGCAATACCGGCCTGCTCCAGTGCGAAGAGGGTCACGGAAGCGTTGATGGTATTCTCGCCGAACAGGGTGATGGTGGCGCCGTTGATGTCCTCCAGCTTGAAATCCGCTTTCTGGGACGCAATGTACAGGTTTCCCCAGCACACCATGGCCGCCAGCCTGTAGGTGGATTTGCCCGCCTTATACAGCTTTGCGCCGGCGTTCAGGGGCGCGATGATAAAGTCCGCCTCATTCTTGGCAAACGCGGCCCCGATGGTGTCCGCAGTCACAAAAGAATAATCATCCGGGGATTCCACCGCCAGGGTGGCCAGGGCCAGGGCCGGAGCACCGGCGGGAGCCGTCACCTTCACGGAATAATCTTCCGCACCGGCAAAAGCAGCGATGCCCGTAACCAGGCACAGGATCAGCAGCAGGGACAGGTACTTTTTCATGGATCATGACTTCCTTTCAGTTTTGTTTATATGAAAACGCCGGTTCTCTCCGGATCAGCGTTTCACGCCTTGGAATAAGCGGTCTTCACAGACACGCCCTTTAGCCGGCCCAGCTTGCCTGTCAGCGCCGAAATCGCATCTCCCGGGGCGTCCATCGCGATGCTGATCAGGCTTACGCCCCGCGCCGGGCAGGGAATCCCCATTCGCCCGATAATATGTGCACTGTGCTGATGCAGCAGCTCGTTCAGCGCCGACACGCTGTCCGGTTCCTCCACCACGATGGCCACCACGGCCAGCCGGGAGTCATTCGTTTCGCTCACTGTCATTCGCCTCCTTCCATGAAAGCCGTTCGCGCTTCAGCCTGGACGTCCGTTTCCTTCTGCACTGTCCGTGCTTTTGAACGCGGAACGGCAGGCAATAAAAAAACGCCGGATTGAATCCGACGGCGCATCAAAACAACTTTACCCGGCATCTTTGTCAGAAACCCGGAAAACGCTTCGCTCTTTCCGCTCAGAAAAACTTTACGGTCGGATTCGCCAATGATTATATCCTTCTTCCCGGAAAAGTCAAGCCGCTTTCCCTGAGCGGGCGCTGCTTACAGCCCGGCCCGTCCGGAATCCCCCTGCCGGCGGATGAAAGCGGGATCATGTTTCCGGCGGAGAATTTCGGGAATAACATGAAAAAGCCATGGAATAATTGTACGTACAGGAGTAAAATAGATCGAAATTCAACGTGTGGAGGAGTCTGGAAATGGATCATTCCGGTGAATATGCCTGTTTTCTCCTGCGTGACCGTCCCTCGCTTCTGGATACGGCCGCCCTTTGGTTCCATGAGAAATGGGGTGTCCCGAAGGAAGCTTATCTGGAATGCATGTCCGCCTATCTGCGTGGTGAAACAGAGTATGGCTGGTATCTGTGTATGGACGGGGAAAGGATCATCGGCGGCCTGGGCGTCATTGAAAATGATTTCCACGATCGCAGAGATCTGGCCCCCAATGTCTGCGCCGTTTATACGGAAGAAGCCTTTCGCGGTCACGGGATTGCCGGGCGGCTGCTGAATCTGGTGGTGGAGGATATGAAATCCAAAGGAATTTCACCGCTGTATCTGGTCACCGGTCATACCGGTTTTTATGAGCGCTACGGCTGGGAATTTTACTGTATGACACAGGGCGATGGGGAACCGGAGATGAGCCGGGTATATATTCATCGGTGAGCGCCGGACGGCAGGGGAGAGTGTTTGCAATGGAGTATACGGTAAAGCAGGTTACAATTGATGATTATGACGCCATTTTTGAATTGTGGAACAGCACGGAGCAGAGCCGCCGGGCGCTGAATCCGGTCGACGACAGCCGGGAAGGGATTGAAAGATATCTGAAGCGCAACCCGGAAACATGCTTCGCTGCAGTGATCAATGGCCGGATTATCGGCGTTATCCTGACCGGACATGACGGCCGCCGGGGGATCATACACCACATGTGTGTTCACCCGGATTTTCGTCGGATGGGCGTAGCGGCGCATCTTGTCTCCCTCGCGGAAAAAGCGCTGAAAAAAGAAGGCATCCAGAAGATCTTCGGCCTGGTTTTCTCAGACAATGAGCCCGCAAACCGGTTCTGGGAGAAGCAGGGATATTCGCTGCGTACGAATCTGAATTACCGGAATAAAAGCCTGAACGCAAAGATTCCGGCCGGAGACTGAATCCGCCGTTTTTCAGCTTCGGCGGAATCACTCATTCCTTTCCCTTTTTCCTTCTCATATATTCAACCGTTTTATAAAGCGTTTCACCCTGAAAAAGGCGGTCCAGATTCCCGGCAAAATCCAAGCCGTAACGCGCATGCAGTTCTTCCAGTCCGTTGCTGATCTCTTCCTCCCGCTTTTTCGCGGTTTCAGGCATGAGATCTTCAATGCGGATCTGCCGGATATGCTCGTCCGTCAGATGATACAGTCCGGTACCGATCAGCCGGACCGGCTGCAGCTGAACCTGTTCCAGCAGTTGAACGGCTTCTCTGTAGATGTCCGCAGCGAAACGGGTTGAAGGCACTCCTCTGGAACGGGTGATGTTTTTCATATTGGAAAAAGTCAGTTTGAGGCTGACGCCTTCTCCATACAGCCCGACCCGGGCAGCTCTTCGTTCCACGCTGAGGGACAGAAGCAGCAGCACATCCTTCAGATATTCAATATCACTGACGTCCTCCTGAAAAGTCAGTTCCCGGCTGATGGATTTGGCGTCCTCCGGCCGGTACGCCGTGACCTTCCGGTCATCCTCCCCAAAGGCAACCCGGGTGATCCATGCACCCTGTTTGCCCAGC
>JAFRGU010000177.1 GCA_017433675.1 Clostridia bacterium | reverse complement strand
GCCGTTTTTGCTGCCGGAGTGATTCTGTCTGACATTGAACAGAACTGCCGCCGTATATGCGATCGGGAAGGAAAAAGCAATTCGCCGTTTGACCAGTCAGCTACCGGAGATAAACCCGTTCCACGCGGGGGGTCAGGCGGGCCGTGAGATCAACGCCTTCGCAGCCAATCATACCGGCAACCTCCTGGGCGGAAAGAAAGACGCCTTGTTCATCCGGACCGAAGAGGGTGACCGGATCCCCGGGGGACGCCGGAATCTCTCCCAGGTCCACCAGACTCTGATCCATGCAGCAGGAGAGCAGCGGCGCGCGGAGGCCGTGAACCAGCACAGGGGCCTGCACGTCCGCGAGGGCCGGATCCAGACCATCTCCATAGCCGATGGAGATGATGCCGATCCGGGTATCCCGGTCCAGCACGATTTTTCCGCCGTAGCCGATGGCATCTCCGCCTTTCCGGGGCCGGATATCGGTCAGGAAAGCCTGCAGGGAACAGACCTCGCGGATATGCCCCTGCGCATCCCGACGGTCCGGCGCGTCCTGAAAGAGACGGCGGCCGACGCGGACCGCATCCAGATCCAGGGCCAGGCCTTCCTCCAGGGAAGCGGAGGAGCTCATATGCAGCGGACCTGGATCGATCCCGGCGGCCCGGAGCTTTTCCACAAAGGCATGGAAAAGCGCTTCCTGGCGGATGGAGAAATTCGCTCCCCGGCCCGCGAAATGCGAATAAGTTCCGCAGAGCGTCAGGGCCGAACCCGCGTCCCGCAGGGCCGCGCACAGCGCATCCGCTTCCGAAAGATCGAAGCCAAGGCGATGCAGCCCTGTATCCGCAACCAGAGAGACGGGGACCGGTTTTCCCGCGGAGCGGCTCAGATCCGCCAGCAGGGGAAACTGAGAAAAAGCAGCCAGGGGAAGTATCAGACCGGCATCCATCGCCGCCGGAAGATGGCAGGCCGGGGGCATGCTCAGGAGAATGATCTGCTGATCGAAACCGGCGTGCCGAAGCGCAATACCTTCGGCTGCATGGGCCACGGCGAATGTATTGATGTTTTCCAGAGTACTGAGTGCTTCCGCAATCCGCAGGGCGCCGAGACCATAGGCGTTCCCCTTGAGGACGGGGATGAGCCGGGCACGGGGGCCGATTTCCTGCTGAATCCGGCGGGCGTTTTCCTGAACAGTGTGAAGGTTGATCCGTAAAAATGCGTTAGCTGGCATCGTGGCTCTCCTGTGAGATGATCAGAGTACTTTCGCCAGGAAGTCCTGCAGTCGGGTGCTCTGCGGATGATTGAAAATCTGATCGGGCGTCCCTTCCTCCAGAGGCGCGCCGTCAGCCATGAAGATGACCCGGTTCGCCACTTCCCGGGCGAAGCCCATCTCGTGGGTGACAACGGCCATGGTCATCCCTGCTTTTGCCAGATCGCGCATCAGATCCAGCACTTCGCCCACCATCTCCGGATCCAGAGCGGAGGTGGGCTCATCAAAGAGCATGACCTCCGGTTCCATGGCCAGGGCGCGGACAATCGCGATCCGCTTCTTCTGGCCGCCGGAGAGCATGTTCGGATACTCATTGGCTTTATCCGCGAGGCCGATCCGCTTCAGCAGCTGTTCCGCCCGGGCCTGGGCTTCCTCCTTCGTTTTCAGCTTCAGGAAAACGGGCGCCAGCGTGATGTTCTGCATAACGGTCTTATGCGGAAAGAGATTAAAGTGTTGAAAGACCATCCCCATCTTCCGGCGGTGCAGATTCAGATCCACCTTCGGATCCGCCAGATCCACACCATGGAAATAGATGTGGCCGGAGGTCGGTGTTTCCAGCATGTTCAGACAGCGAAGAAGCGTGCTTTTTCCGGAACCGGAGGCGCCGATAATCGCGACGACCTCCCCCTGATGCACGACAAAATTACAGCCATTGAGCGCTTTGACCTGCCCGTTATTATATTCCCGGGTGACATTTTCCACACGGATCAGCTCATTTCCGGTCTCCACGACGCATCCTCCTTTCAATCGCCTCGATGCCCTTAGAGGCGGGATAGTTGATGCAGAAATAAATGACGGCGACTACCGTATACGGTGCGAGGGTAATATAGGTGGAGCCGGCGACGGTTTTGGCCGCGAACATCAGCTCGGCCATGCCCAGGGTCGAGCAGATGGAGGATTCCTTCACCATGGTGATGATCTCATTCGCCAGGGCGGGAAGCACATTCTTGATTGCCTGAGGCAGAACCACCAGCTTCATGGCCGGCCAGGCGGGGAGCCCCAGGGAACGGGCCGCCTCGGTCTGGCCGATATCCACGGCCAGAATGCCTCCCCGGAAGATTTCAGCCACATACGCGGAGGAATTCAGGGCCAGCGCCACGACGCCGGGAATGAAGCGGCTGAGGGGGATGAAGCCGAAGAGCTGCCAGGTGTTGGGGATGCGAACCGCACCGAAGAGGCCGAAGTAAATGATGCTCAGCTGCACCAGCAGCGGTGTGGAACGGAAAATCGCAATATACGCCCCGGAAATCGTCTTAACCAGTTTATTCTTGCTCAGGCGCATGATGGCCAGCAGCAGCGCCGGAAGAATCGCCAGCAGCACGGATACCACCGCCAGCAGCAGGGTGTAGCCCAGAGCCTGCAGAATATAGCCCCCGTATTTGCCGAGAAAGGAAAAATTGAAGAATGAGGCAGGAGACAGGCCGCCGAAGATTCCTTCCCAATTCAAAAAGATCACATCCGTCGCTGTAAATTTACCCCGCGTTCATGACCGTGCCGCATCAAAGGCCTGGGGTATCCCGGTGCCTGCCGGACCGCGTACGGGTCCGCGTGGATGAAACCGACCGGAAAGCACAAATGTGTAAAGCCGAAACAGCTTTACACATTCGCAATTCGTTTTTTTCAAAGGCTCCGGCTCCGAAGGATCATGCCCTCCGGGCCGGCGAACCTTCCTTTCTTACTGGGCATCCTGCTTGTATCCTTCGGGCGCGTCCGCAGAGACTTCCTGGATGCCCTGCAGGGTATCCACGAAAGCGCGGAACTCATCGATCTTCTTTTCAGCCGTCAGCTTGGCGATGGCTTCATTGATGCCGGGCAGCAGGCCTTTCGGATCTCCCTTTGCTACGGCGACGGCTACTTCATTATAGTCGCCGAAGACTTCGCTGGCCTTCTCCGCGATGACCAGATTCTCATACTGAGCGGCATAGGACTCGGCGACGGAGCCATCCAGCACCAGGGCGTCCACCTTCTCGTTCACCAGCTCGTTGACCAGATCCGTCACCAGCTGCAGGGAAACCACATTGCAGCCCGTCAGGTTGTCATTGGCCTTGTCCACCTTGGTGGAACCGGTCTGCGCGCCGACGCTGATCCCTTGGAAATCGACCGCTGCATCCTGGAACTTCTCGGCGTCCGCCACACGGACCAGGATCTTTTCCGGCTTCTCGGAAATATAGGGATCCGAGAAATCCGCCGCGTTCTTCCGCTCTTCGGTGGGCTCGATGTCCGCCAGCACCATGTCAAAATCGCCCATGCTCAGCGCAGTCAGCAGATAGTTGAAATCCATGTTTTCGATGCGGAGCTCCATGCCTAGATAATCGGCGATGTACTGAGCGACCATGACGTCGATACCGCCATAGACCATGTTGCCGGACTCATCCGGATACATGAATTCGAAAGGCGCATAGTCCGCACTGGTTCCGAAAACCAGCGTGCCATCCGCGAAGGCGGCGGTCATACCGGCCATCATGGCCAGGGCAAGCAGCAGAGCAATCAGCTTTTTCATGTTCATTTTCCTCCATTTTTCCCGGCTGTCCGCGAAAAACGCGAACCCCGGCGCATTATCTTCCAGTCCTGAAAGAGGAAGTGGGATGAGTATAGCACCGGGGCGGAAATCGTGTCAAGGCGCAAAATGCATCTTTATACATATCGTAAGACTGTATTTTGTTTTTTTCCGGTTTTATGCAGAATTCGATGCATAAAAGAAGATATATGCAATCAAAAACATCCTCTCCGGGCGTGTGCCCGAAGAGGAGGATCAGAGGAAAAGCGGGGAAAAACAGGCGCACCGGCCGGATCATGTATCCGTGGGAGCCTGGATATACGCCTCGACCAGTGCGGGATCTCCACCGCGGGAGATGAAATCCTGAATGGCCTCCTGCAGCTCCAGGGTGAACTCCTCCAGGCAGAGGCCGTTCTCCATGATATAAGCCGCAACCGGGAGGCCGACATAGCGGAGATGCCAGGGCTCGGTATTGATTTCCGTGATCTCCTGCTTGTCTGCCGGGTAGCGGATGATGAAACCGTATTCCGCGCAGTGTTCCGCCATCCACTGGCACTCCGGCTCCTTCATCATCTTGTCATTCATGCCCCGGTCCTTCCAGTTGGAGGGAACCACGTCGCAGCCGAGGCCGGTCTGGTGGTCGCTGGCTCCGGGCATGGAGACCCAGCCGTCGTCCTTCCCGTTATGCTTCGCCAGGCGGTTGCGATACATCGTCTTCTGGGTTCCGTAGGACCGGTAGGCGCTTTTCAGATACATGGTCCGGAATCCGTCGACTTCGCGCATGGCCGCGTTCATCTCACAGAGCGCCTGAGAGGCTACTTCCTGCAGCCGGTGGCCACCCTCCGGCCAGCTGACCCAGCTGATTCCGCCCTTCGAAGGCTGACGGGGAACCTTGACCAGATGATCCGGCACAAATTTTGAATCCAGCAGATAATGCTTATTGGAGAGGCGGATATATTCCGGGTTCATGTCCTCCAGTGCGACGGGGAAGTTCCATTCCACCTCCCCATAGGCCGGGGCATCCAGATTCACATCCTCGATGATTTCTTCGATGATCAGATCATCCTCTTCCGTTTCGCCGCAGGCGGCAAAGGGAAGCAGGAGGAAGCAGAGCATGATGGAAATAAACCTTTTCATAAAGCGGCTCCTTTTGCGTCCGCTATTACCCAAACCACCCTGCGGGATGGTTTGGACAGCTTGCGCATGGGAACTGTTACCCAAATCAAAGATTTGG
>JAFRGU010000024.1 GCA_017433675.1 Clostridia bacterium | reverse complement strand
GGTCCGTGCCGCCGAGCTGGAGGCGCTGCAGGGCGTGACCGACATGACGGACCTGGCCGTATCGAATATTGCTCCGCGCCTGCGCATGACGACGCTCTATGCCGTTGCCGCCGCCGAGGGCCTTCTGGTCGCCGGGACCGGCAACCGCAGTGAAGGCTATATGGGCTATTATACCAAGTGGGGTGACGGCGCCCATGACTTTAACCCGATTTCGGACCTCACCGCCACCGAGGTGATCGCTTTCCTGAAATTCCTCGGCGCCCCGCGCAGCATCGTTGAAAAGGCCCCGTCCGCAGGTCTCTTTGACGGCCAGACCGATGAGCAGGAGATGGGCGTGACCTATGAGGCCATCGACCGCTATCTGACCGAGGGGACCGCGACGGAAAAGGACCGTGCCATCATCGAGCGTTTTCACAGCCGCAGTGAGCACAAACGCCGCCCGATTCCCGTCTACCGCCCGTAGGGAGGCATCCCCAGATGCCTCCGCTTCACCGTCCCCACCGTAGGGAGGCATCCCCAGATGCCTCCGCTATCTTCCCCATTGGATGAACAAAAGGATACTTCCCTATGCCGAAAGATTTTCCGAAAAGAAAATGGAACAGACTGAAAGACCACGATTATTCGGCTGATGCATACTATTTTTTGACAGTCTGTACGAGAAACAGAGAATGCATCCTGTCAAAGATCTCTGCAGACGGGCAGAACAACACAGTTTTAGCGCTGACGCCGTACGGCGAAATAGCGGATTCCTTTGTCCGATCCATTCCGGGAATCGACAAGTATGTAATCATGCCGAACCATATCCATATGATTATCCACAAAACAAACGGGAAAAGCCTTGCATCGGATGTGCGCTCATTCAAAGGTCTGACAACAAAAAGAATCGGAAAGAGTATCTGGCAGGATTATTACTATGACCACATCATTCGAGATGAAGAAGATTATTTGACAAAATGGAATTATATCGACAGCAATCCCGGAAAATGGGCAGAAGACGAATATAACGCTTAACTCGTAGGGAGCGATCCCCAGATCGCTCCGCAGACAAAGCTTGCATGATGTCTCACTTTTTCTCAATTGTATATTCGCTGATTAATAATGAAAGACCCGCCGGACCGCCGGCGGGTTTTATGATTCCAAGGAAACTCAGCTCTTTTCTTCATCGGGATTCCACGGCAGCTCCACATAGGCAGGCGCATAGCCGAGCGCAGGAAGGATCTTCCCGGTCAGATCCTCCGTCCGGATCCGCAGGCTGCTGGTGTTCAGACAGGGGTGACAGCCGAAAGTTTCATCCTGCAGCAGCTCTCTGTCGATCAGCAGCTTCACCCGTTTTTCCCTGTCGTTCATCAGCCCCAGAACGCTGACCGAACCCGGTGTCAGGCCGAGAAGCTCTTGCATGTGCCCGGCATCGGCAAAGCTGAGGCGGGAGCTGCCGATCTGCCTGGAGAGGATTTTCGTTTTGAAAGGCTTCTGTCCGGGCATCAGCAGCAGGTAGAATTCCGTCTGCTGACGGTTGCAGAGAAACAGGTTCTTGCAGATCCGGCACCCGAGCAGCCCTTCCACCAGCTCGCAGGCCTCTATCGTGTCGGCATGCTCGTGGTCCACCCGGGCATAGGATACCCCCAGCCCGTCGAGAAAATCATAGCAGCGTTCTTCCGTTTCCGTTCTTGCCTCCGCCGGCCTCCCGCTGTAAAGATGATGATCATATTCCATGTTTGCCTTCTCCTGATTCCTGTCGTATTACAGCCCAGGCCTCTGCCAGCCGGTCCAGGCTCCACGCCGCATTGGCGGGGCTTGTCGACGGCAGACACACCGCCGGAATTCCGGTCACGGGAAGGGTATACCGCCGATACAGCCGGTCTGCGGTCTTTCCGTTGGTAAAGATCTGCCGGATCGGCGCCCCCTCCAGAATGGGCCGCAGATCATTTGCTTCCACATCCCGGATGCTGCTGTCGGCCGAGCCTGTGATGCGGCAGGCAGCGATCACATCCCAGGCGGCGATCCGGTGACGCAGCAGAAAGGCGCGCCTTCCCTCCGCCGTCCCGGGGATGTCCTCTTCAAACAGAACGGACATCACCTTCCAGAAACGGTTCTGCGGATGCCCGTAAAAATAGGCCATCTCCCGGGACTTTAACGACGGAAAGCTTCCCAGGATCAAAATTTCCGACTCCCCGTTCCATGTGGGCGGAATCGGATGCAGGATTCTGTCTGACATCTTCCGGCTTCAGCGGTGCTGCTTCTTACAGCATGAAGATGGAATCGTCATTCTCGATCCAGTCGCTGACCGGGATGGTCCGGTATTCTGTCTTCGAGGTCCGGATCACGATTTTCTCGATGCCGGCGTTGATGCCCTTCAAAGGCAACTGTTACATTCAATATGTTTAACCCGGGCAGAAGGGATAAGGAAATCGAAGTCTGTGTAAAGGTTACATACACAACAAAGGCAGGAAGATATCT
>JAFRGU010000176.1 GCA_017433675.1 Clostridia bacterium | reverse complement strand
TGATCAGTTCATCCGCCTGGCCGATGATTCTGCAAACCTGCTGCAGCTTATCCTTCATAAAACATTCAGCGGGATGTCTGGTCCAGCAGCCAAAGCAGCCCTGGCAGGGAGCGTATTTTCCGTCAGCAGCTATTGCGTGATTACATCTGCATTCAATCATTGCGTCATATGAGTGATCCAGATCATACAAAATAACTCTCATCTTTTTTTCTCCTGTTCAGCATCAGCCGGTGTATCATGATGATTCCTGCCGTCTGTCATATGCTGGAGCTTCTCAAGTTCCCGGATGCAGTATTTGCACCATTCCTGCTGCATTTTTTCATACATGCGTCCGAATTCAATGGTCAGCTTCCAGTAAACCGCCTTCTCCGGATGATCGACTGCCTGCCTATACAGATCAGCATTGGCTGACGCCTGCTTTCCTTCATCCGGAAAAACAGCAGCGCACTGCAGTGCCTTAAAGAATCCAATGTTTTCCTCAACCGGCAGCTCACCCCTGAAAAAGGTCTTCAGCAGAAACGGGTTGCGGGTTCCGGCAGGAATATTATCCTGCCTGAGCCATCTCAGGAGCTCTTCGTGTCCGGCAGGCGTAATCGAGAATACATGCTTATCCGGTTTCCCTGCCTGAACCACATGGGTCTGTCTGATCCAGCCGGATTTTTCCATTGCCTGCAGTTCCCGGTAAATCTGGCTGGTCTGGGCTGTCCAGAAATGATTCAGGGAATCCCTGAAAACCGTCATAATCTCGTATCCGGTCTTGTCTCCGTTGCTGATCAGTCCGAGAATACCATGCTTCAGCATCAATGCACCTCCTGACTATATTCCATATGTAGAATATTAATTCCACTTGTTGAATATGTCAATATGCAAAGGACATGATTCAGGGAAAAACAGCCGGATAGTATAACCGAAAGAAAATCCTCCAAAGGTGGAGTTGAGGAATATAACAAAACGCGCCCCTGCTGGCAGGCATAGGCTTTCTTTTTTAATCTGCGCTCTTGTATTTTACGATCCCTTTGAATATAATTGGGAGAAAGGAAAAGTCGAATCATGTTGGCAGGCCGGGAGCCTGGTCAGAGTCACTTTGACCGGCTGGGTACGCGCTGCCGCCGAAGGAGGTGAAGTATGATAAGACGGGCAGCGGTTGAAGATGCATCCAGAATCGCAGAAGCGATGATAGCCAGCTGATAGCCAATCATCTGTCCACCGGTCCGATATCTGCTGCACCACCCGCAGCACCGCCTGGTGTCCATCCTGAATGAATCCTCTTATTTTCTCCGTCAGCCGCTTTCCATTCTTTCCTGAGCAGGCTGAGGATTTGAATATCGTTCGCAGGCCTTACGGCAGTTTTGCTTCGAGCTCATCGGCGAAGCGAAGGCCGTCCGGACGGGAGCAGTCTGCAGACCATTTCCGAAGGACGTCGAGCTTGCTGAGGGCGTTTTTCACGTTCGGGTGGTTTCTGTCCGCACCCTCCGGGATCAGCTTCAGGGATCCCGCGGCCATGTCCTCCAGCAGATCCACCAGCTGATCGGTGAGTTCCCCTTCCTCATCCATGCCGATGGACAGAATCTGGGGAACGAACCCGAGGGTGGACGCGGTATAGGCATTCACGTCAAACCGGTTCAGGTTGTCTGCATCTGTGATGGGGGAATTGATCTTGTTGGTCAGGTAGGCAATCACCAGATTTCGGGACGGATCGATCATCACCAGGGTACCGGTCCATCCCTGATGGCCGACGGTTTCCGGGGAAGCCTGCGTCCCGAAATACCAGGGCCGCTGGTCATCTCCCTCGCGCCACCAGCCCAGTCCCCACTGGCCGAAATCCGAAGACTTCGGCGCCGTAAAGAGATCCAGCACGTTCCGGGAGAAAAAGCGGTGCGGGCCATAACCGCCCGTGAGCTGCACCGCAGCAAGGCGCACCAGATCCGAAGCGCAGGAGAAAAGACCCGCATGGCCGGAAACGCCCTCCATGCAGTACCAGGCTTTCTCATCGTGGACCTGTCCCTGCAGCGTCTGCTCCCGGATGCCGGGAAAGGATACATGGTGATCCCGGGTGTTGCCGTTCAGCTCCGTCGCGGCGCAGTCCTCCGCGGTAAACCCATTTTCCAGCGGCAGATACGTGGTCCGGGTCAGTCCAAGGGGCTCATAGAAGTTTTTCCTCATATAGGCGTCCAGGCGTTCGCCGGTGATCCGTTCGACAATGAATCCCAGGAGCATATAGTCCACATCCGAATACTTCGTCTGCGTACCGGGTTCATACATCAGGGGGGTATGGAAGATCGCCTTCAAGGTGTCCTCCCTGGTGCCGGCATAGAGCAGATTCGCGCCCGGGTCTCCCAGGCTCTGTTTCGACTGATCATAGTCCGGTTTGAAATACTGCGGATCCGCTGGGAAGCCGGCCTGATGGGCCAGGAGCGCCCGGGGCGTGATTTCCCGCTTCCAGGCAGTCTGCTGTTCCAGACCCGGCGCCGGATCCGCTCCCGCGTACGCGAAGTCCATCGTATCCGCGGCAAAGGAATCCCCCAGAAGCTCCACCACCGGGGTGTTGATATTCAGCAGCCCGTCCGTCACCAGCTTTTGGACCGCGTAATTCACGGTAAACATCTTCGTGACGCTGGCCAGGTCATACAGGGTGTCCGGGGTGACATCCGGGCTGTCCGTCTTCGGCGTACCGTCCGGCTCATAGGCGTTGATTTTTCCCCATGCGTTTTGATAGATCTCCCGTCCGTTGCGGACAATGCCCAGCTGGGCGCCGGGGAAGCCCCGGGAGACGTCCGATCCGATCAGATCCTCCACCAGCTTCAGCGCCAGCGGATGGATTCCGCCGCTTTCTCCGTTCCCCGGCAGCACCTCCGGATACGGGATATGAACGGTCACCGCACTGTCCGGCCCCGTCGGCAGGATATTGCTGATCTGAACCGTGTTGACTCCGTCCTTCGCCGCCTCCGAAATGTCCACGTACATAAGGCCATTCGCATTTCCCGTGTCCGCTTTCACGCCGTTGACATACAGGTTGAAGGATTCCGTTTTCTCCGGCACATTCAGAATCAGGAAGCCCTGACCGTGGTATCCCTGGAAGCTGATCATGCTGTTCATCGCCAGGGTATCATCCGTATAGTTTTTCCAGTCCGGAAAGGATGCTGTTTTCTGCCACGCGCAGTCCGGCAGTTCGGACAGCGCGGAGCAGTTCAGGGATTCCGCTGCGGCGGAATGGAAGGCGGAAGCGGTCACAAGCAGGCCGGCCAGCAGGATCAGAAAGAAATGTCCGGATAAAATGCGCATCACCATTGACCTCCCGGTTTCATGAATGAAGTAATATGGTGTCCCCTGTTCCGATCTTTCTGACATCAGCTGCAGTCCGGTTCCCTCTTCAGAGGAATCTTCCCGTGATGCTGTCCCGGCAGCCGCGGATTTCCTCCGGTGTGCCGC
>JAFRGU010000175.1 GCA_017433675.1 Clostridia bacterium | reverse complement strand
GCGGGCCGTAAACGGGAAGGCGGCTCCGGCCGGGAAAAAGGAGCGGGAGCGGCCGGCGGAAACCGAAAAAAGGGACTGCCGTCACCTGGCGGTTTATCGCCCGATGGCGGAATTTCCCGGCGCCACGGAAGTGCGGCGGGAGACCCTGGAAAAAATGAGCGGCGTGCCCCTGCCGGAGGTGTTCGACCCCCGGCGGATCCTGTATCTGGACACGGAAACCACCGGCCTTGCGGGGAGCGGGACGGTCGCTTTTCTGGTGGGACTCGGATACCTTACCGATGACGAATTTGAGGTCCATCAGTTCCTCATGCGCGACTACGACGAGGAAACGGCACTGCTGCGGCATGTGGAGGCGGGACTGAACCGCTTCGACATGATCTGTACCTTCAATGGGGCGACCTTCGATCTGCCCCTGCTGGAGGGGCGGCTGCTGATGAACCGGTTCCGGCGGGACTGCCTGGTGGGAAAGCCCCACATCGACCTGCTGCAGGCTGCGAGACGGATCTGGAAGAAACGACTGGGGAAATGCAATCTGGGGCGGCTGGAGGAGATGGTTCTCGGAAGCCCCCGAAAGGATGATCTGCCGGGCAGCGAGGTGCCGAAGCGGTATTTTGAATATCTGAAGACCCGGCAGGAGTGCCTGCTGGCTGACATCCTGAAACATAACGCGCAGGATATCGCAAGCCTGTGCGTTCTGCTGACCCATCTGGCGGAGATGTATGAAAACCCGGAAAAGGTCCGGTACAGCGAGGATGTCTACTCCATGGGTCGGGCGCTGGAACGCTTTCATCATCCGGAGGAAGCGCGGAGATGCTACCAGCTTGCCCGGCGGGGCCGTATGGGCGGTGAGGCCGGGCTGGCGCTCGGACAGAGCTACCGGCGGGCCGGGCGGCGGGATCAGGCGGCGCAGGTCTGGCAGGAAATGATCGACAGCCGGCAGGGCGGGGTTCAGCCTTACATTGAGATGGCGAAGATTCTGGAGCACCAGCAGCGGGACTGGGCGGGCGCCCTGGAGATGACGGAGCGGGCGCTGATGCTGATCAGTGAGGAAACCCTGAAGCCTGACCGGACTGTACAGGAAAGCAAAAATGCGATACAATACCGGAGGCTGCGGCTGAAACGGAAGCTGGCAGCCCGGACAGACGCAGACCGGGAAGAAGGAGAAACAAACCATGGGACTCGGAACAATGTTCAAGGCAAATAAAGCCTACCGGGCACAGAAAAACGGAGACGAGGCGGAAGCCATGCGCCTGTATGAGGAATGCTTTCAGGAGGGGCTGGCGGATCCGCGCTATGTGCTGGCATACGCGGTGCTGATGCTTCGGGACGGGCAGTACCAGAAGGCCAAGGATTTCCTCGTCAAGCACCAGAAGGCTCCGGGTATGACGCCGGATCAGCGCGTGACGCTGATTGTGGATTACGCGGCGTGCTGCTACCGGCTGGGAGACCTGGACAAGGGCGTCCGGAAGCTGGAGGAGATTTTCCGGAAGAATCCCAACGGTCTGCTGTATCAGACGCTGGGATACCTGTATGTGGAACAGTTTGACGCGGCGAAGAAGGCAGCCTTCCTGGCCCGGGAAACGGAGCAGCAGGAGCAGGGCGGGCCTGCCGAGGCTGCGATCGTGGCAGAACGCGCGGACGCGGAGGGTGAAGCGGTTCCCATGACCCTGGAGGAGCAATGGGAAGCGGGGCGCCAAAAAACTCTGAAATTCAACCAGGAAGCGGTTGAATACGACGATGTGGATCCGGTCAGCCTGGACAACCTGGGTCAGACCTGGTACCGGGTGATGGAAGACCGGGAGAAAGCGCGGGAATTCTTCGAGAAGGCGCACCGGATCAAGCCGGAACAGATTGATACGCTGTATTTCCTGAGCCGGTATGATCTGGAGGAAGGAAACACGGCGGCGGCGGTTGAAAAGCTGGAGAAGGCGGCGGAAGGCCGCTTCTCCCCGCTGAACTACTGCAGCCGGGATCAGGTTGAGGCGGAGATCCGGAAGCTGAAGGAGAAAGCATAAAATAGTACGGGGGAAGGAAACAGAAATGCCGGAAGAAATGAAGCAGGAGATCCCCGGGACGGCAGAACAGACGGAGACGCCGGAAGCAGCCGGACAGCAGGGGAAGGGCAGGAAGGAAAAGGACAAGAAATCCGTGGGCAGAGAGATTCTGAGCTGGGTATTCACCCTTCTGGGCGCCGTCATTGCGGCGCTGGCGATCCGGTCTCTGATTTTTGAACCGATCCGGGTTGACGGCGTCAGCATGAACGATACCCTGGCCAATGGGGAGGCCATGTTTGTTTCTAAACTGGACTATGCCTCCACCTGGTTCAGCTTTCCCTGGCAAAGCGACGAGGCCAAGGAGAATGCAGCCCGGATTACCACCGGATTCGGATCTCCCAGTCAGTTTGACGTGGTGATTGTCCGCTATCCCGGACGGGGGGACACGAACTT
>JAFRGU010000174.1 GCA_017433675.1 Clostridia bacterium | reverse complement strand
TCCCGCCGCACTTCCGTGGCGCCGGGAAATTCCGCCATCGGGCGATAAACCGCCAGGTGACGGCAGTCCCTTTTTTCGGTTTCCGCCGGCCGCTCCCGCTCCTTTTTCCCGGCCGGAGCCGCCTTCCCGTTTACGGCCCGCAGCTTGTCCCGCAGGTTCATTTCGTCAGCTCCTTCAGGATCCGGATCGCCGTGCGCTTTCCGTCAGTGCCGACCTCGCCTGCCGGTCCGACGCAGCTGGGGCATCCATATTCGCATCCGCAGTCATTGACCACCTGCAGCGCCTTCTCCAACAGCAGCTCCCGCATGCTGTAAGCCTTCTGACTAAGGCCGATCCCTCCCGGACAGTTGTCGTAAAGGATCAGGGTCGGCTCCCCGGTAATGGGGCTCTTCACCTGATAGACCACAGCGATATCCTGCGGGCTGCACATCAAATAAAGCGGGCATACAATCCGCATCAGGTTCGCCACGCCCATCATCCCGTTTTTCAGGGTGTCGCCGGGAATCTCCTGAATCAGCCTGTCCGGCAGCGTCCACCACATGGCCGTGGTGTGCATGTCCGTTTCCGGCAGCCGCACATGCCCGAACCCCAGGTTTTCATGCGTATCGAATTTGATCTTCTTGAACATGGTCACCAGGGCTGTTACCTTGATTTCCCCGAGGGCTGTGCTGGTTCCCCGCGCATCCTGTTCTTCCTTTTCGATATCCAGCAGGCTCAGGTTGATGTTCAGGTTCGCATCGGTGTAGTATCCCACGTCCACTGCCCGGATGAAGGCCTTGCAGGCATCGAAGTCCAGCTTCTCCACCTGGAACTGCCGTCCCTCATGCATATAGATCGCGTTTTCATGCAGCAGCATCGGCGCAGTGAACCGGTCCATCTCCCCAACGACCCGGTGCCGGGCCGGATCCGTGATATCAACGATCAGGAAATTTTCATCCGCCGCGCTCCGCAGGGAGATCTGGCTGGCCGGGAAGTCCTCGCTGCTCCAGTGGTATCGTCCTTCCACATGGTGCAGGATATTCTCTTCGTCCAGATAATCCAGGATTTCCTCTGTCCCGGGCGCATTCCCGAATCCGTCCCCATCCTCAAAAGGCAGCTCGAACGCAGCGCATTTGAAGTGGCTCATCAGGATATACAGATTATCCGGGTTCAGCAGGGCGTTCTCCGGGCTCTTCTTCAGAAAATAGTCCGGATGGGTCACAATGTACTGGTCAATCGCGCTGCTGCTGGCGATGAAGAACACGATGCTCGCGCTCTGTCTCCGGCCCGCCCGCCCGGCCTGCTGCCAGGCACTGGCAATCGTACCCGGGTATCCGCACAGCACGCAGGCATCCAGCGCTCCGATATCGATGCCCAGCTCCAGCGCATTGGTGGAAACCACCGCGTCCACCCGTCCGGCCCGAAGCCCGCGCTCAATCTCCCGCCGTTCCGACGGCAGGTATCCGCCCCGGTATCCCCGGACCCTCCCGGCATTGCCCAGCGGATCCCGCACCATGTCCTTCAGATATCGGGTTAATACCTCAACCGTCAGCCGGCTCCGCGCAAAGGTGATGGCCTGGATTCCGTTTTTCAGCAGCAGTCCGCTGATGGCACGGGTCACCGGAATGGCTCCCTTCCGGATGCCCAGCTGCCGGTTGACCACCGGCGGGTTGTAAAACACAAAATGCTTCTCCCCCATCGGCGCCCCGTTCTCATCTACCAGGGTCACCGGCCGGCCGATCAGGGTCTGGGCCAGCTCCCGGGGATTGGCAATCGTCGCGGAGCAGAGGATGTACTGCGGATGACTTCCGTAGAAGGCGCACAGCCGCATCAGGCGCCGCAGCACATTGGCCAGGTTGCTCCCGAAAACGCCCCGGTAGGTATGAATTTCGTCGATGACAATATACTGCAGGTTTTCGAACAGCTTCACCCATTTCGTGTGATGGGGCAGGATGCCGCTGTGCAGCATATCCGGATTGGTCACCACGATATGCCCCGCCTGCCGCACAGCCTTCCGTGCCGCCGCCGGTGTATCCCCGTCGTAGGTGTAGGTTTTGATGTCGACCCCCATCTGCTCGATCATCTCATACAGCTCGCTCACCTGATCCGCGCTCAGTGCCTTGGTGGGAAAAAGGTACAGCGCCCGGGCGTCCGGGTTCTTCAGGATGGCAGAGATAACCGGCAGGTTATAGCACATGGTTTTCCCGCTGGCCGTGGGAGTCACCACCGTCACATCCTCGCCCCGTGCCGTGGCGGCAAGGCTCTGTGCCTGATGGGTGTACAGCGCGTGGATCCCCTTCTTCCCCAGCGCCTCCCGGATCCGGGGGTCCATGTTTTCCGGAAACGGAGCCGTCTTAGCCGGCCGGGCGGGCAGGACCTCCCACCTTGTCACATTTTCCATAAAGCTGCGGTCCTGCCGAAGCTGATCCGCCAGCTGGGTCACGTTCATGCCTTCCCGCCTCCTTTGTCCGCATCCCTGCCTGTTTATATTTTTCTCCGGTTATGCTCCTGGATTCAGGAGACCCGGAGAGTCTTCACTCCCCGGGTGCTTGTTTCTTTGACAGGGCGGTGCCGCCTGATCACGCGATCGCCTCGAATACCATCACCCACAGGGGAACAAAAGCAATGCAGCTCAGTGTTGTCAGAATATTGATCGCCGAGGCATATTTCGCATCGTGGTTGTAAAGGATTGCCACCTGATTGATATTGGACGCGGAAGGTGCGATGGCGGCCAGCAGGGAGATCACTACCAGCGTCTTCCCCGATGGAATTCTTCCCGCGATCCCGCTCAGGGCTGTCAGGAGCACTGCGATGCCGGAGCAGACGACCATCCGGAACAGAATCACCCCGAATATCCGGCGGTTCGCGGTCAGATCCCGGAACTTCATGCTTCCGACCACCATCCCGGTGATAATCATGGTCAGCGGTCCGATCATGGCAGCCACGTCGCTGAAGGCAAGAGACAGAGGTTCCGGCAGGGTCAGACCGGAAAGCAGCAGCACCAGTCCGGCAAGCACTGCCAGGATATTCGGATTCAGTAGCAGCTTTTTGAGGCTGGCCCCGTTTTCCCGGTCGAACATCCGGATACCGACCGTCCAGAAGAACACATTGAACACCAGGATATAGGCGCTCGTGTAGATAACCCACTCCTCGCCCATCGTGTAGGCCACCAGCGGAATGACCAGGTTGCCGGCATTGGTGAAAACAATGGATGCGCGTTCAACCTCCGTTGCCTTCCATGCCCGCCGGAGTATTTCCGCGATTCCGAAGTACAGCAGATGAAAAGCGATCGCCATGCAGACCGCAATCAGCAGTCCCTGGCTGATCTCCGGCGTCAGCTTTTTCTGAAAGGCGTTGAATACGACGCAGGGTGTAATAAAATACAATGAGACCCGGGAGAGCACCCGGCTGTATTCTGATTTCAGCACCCCGGCTTTCACCAGGCCGGCCGAAGCAAACAGAATCAGAAACAGCTCCAGAATTTTTTTCGCCAGAGGGATGGCAATCATCTTGATATCCTTTCCCGGGGAACTCCACCGGACAGTGCCTTCTCGGCTGCGAAACCGCAGCGCCGGACTTCAGAATAATGGAAACCGGCAGGGTTGTCAATTGTTGTTTTGGTGTTTTCAAAAGAAACTAAACGTTGGTAAAACGGTCTGTCTCATCTGTTCTGCAGCAGGCGGATGACCGTTTCCACAGCGAGCTTCTGATACTGCCACCCGGTAATCTTCCACACCGTCTCCGGGCATTCGGACAATACTGCCGGCGTATCGAGCGCAACCGCAATGATCTTTTTCCCTTCTTTGGCCCAGCACCGGATCCGCCGGAGATTTCTTTCTGTTTCGTCTCCGATCTCCAGGAATCCCACAAGTGTCTCCATATCCGCAGGCAGCTCCGTTTCTTCCGGAGGAATCAGTCTCGCGCCGAAATGTGCCGCGCTCATTTCAGCCGCGTTCATATTCTTCTCCCCTTCAACCGGGGATCTCCGGCGGGAAACACATCCGAAGAAACCGGTCTTCTCCGTAACTTCCGGGAGAGCATTTCCACCCGGTCGGTGAATCAGCTGCACAACCTCGGTCATGATCTGCCGGCTCAGCTTCCTGCCTTCCGGATTCCGGAAATCAGCCTCGCTCCCTGTCGCCGGCTGAAGGCGGGCTTTCACCTCCCGGATCCGCCGATCGTGCGCTTCAATTGTATCCTCTTTCATATCCCCCGCCATGACCGATTCCATCGCGCGTCGGCATGCGGCAGCGGCCTGCGGAGGCTCGTGGCACACCAGAGCGATATCCACTCCGGCCTTCAGCGCCCGGAGCACGCCTTCCGGAATCGGAAACAGATTCAGCATGGCCTCCATCTCCATACCATCTGAAAGGATCAGCCCGTCAAATCCCAGCTCTTCCCGCAGCAGTCCCTGCAGAATCTTCGCGGAAATGGTTGCGGGCAGATTGTCCAGAGCCGGGAAAAGAATATGTGCGCTCATCATCGCATCCGTCCCGGCTGCAATGGCGGATTGGAAGGAAACCAGTTCCGTTTTTTTCAGTGCTTCGATTGATTTGCCAATCGTCGGCAGCGCCAGATGGGAGTCCGTAACCGTATCTCCGTGCCCCGGAAAATGCTTCCCGCAGGTCAGAATTCCCGCTTCATGCAGCCCCTCGATGTAGGCACATCCAAACCGGGCAACCTTTTCCGGTTCCCGGGCAAAGCAGCGGCTGCTCATCACCCGGTTTTTCGGCTGGAGCAGGCAGTCCAGCACAGGAGCCAGGCTCATGTGGATCCCCACCGCCCGGAGTCGTCGCCCAATTAGGGCACCGATAGCCCTGGCGTACTCCGGCCTGTCCGTGGCGCCGATCGCGCCGGCGCTCGGCGTCTCCCCTGCCAGGTGCCCCAGATGGGACACGGCTCCGCATTCTTCGTCGATCATGATCAGGGCCGGCTGGCCTGTCTCCTCCCGAATCAGCGCGTCCAGGTCCGTGCAAAGCTGCTTCAGTTGCGGAAAGCTCACCACATTCCGGCTGTACAGAAGAATATTGCCCACTTTCCATTCCCGGACCAGCTTCCGGATCTCCTCCGTCACTTCCGTCCCGGTGAACCCGGCACAGATGCGCTGCCCGATCTGTCTTCTCAGTCTTTCCAGGTCTTTCATTTCGTCCTGCTCCTTTCACGGGCTCGAGATTCTCTTCGAGATTCATACTTCTCATCGAGATTCACGGTTTTGAATCTCGAAAATCCTTATTTTCCAATGGTTTCCGGTCGAGATTCACTTTTTTCGAGATTCACTGCATGGTGGTTCAGCTGTTCGCGTATATGAAAGGAACCGGTCCGCCATTAAGGGGGAAACCGGTATTGAGGGGGAAAGGCAGATCACCCGCAACCCCTTGTATTTCAACGTTTTCGGATTGAGGGGGAAAACACTTGAGGGGGAAAGCCGCCGAAATCCCGTCCGTGATTCTGTCCCTCTGATCCTGCTCCGCTGAGTTTATTTTATCACAGGAATCATACTCTAATCAAACTATAATTGACTTTAATGAAACTACATTTGACTCTAATAATTCATGAAAGCCCGTATATAACCGAAAATTTTTTGCGCGGATCCTTTCGAAATTCGGCACCGGTCAAATGGACAACACCACTGAAATCTGTCCACTTCTTCTGAAACAGGAATGCAGGAAAATCAATGCTCAGCGGATTCTGGTGGACAACGCCGCTGACGTTTGTCCACTTCACTCAGATAAAGATGATAGAAAAATCAACAGTTTGCGGGTTTAGGTGGACAAGTGGACACTGCGTTATCATTATTTTACGATTCATGAACAATCTTCCCGGTCATGTGTTCCGGTACCAGTGCAAACATCAGCGTTCGCGGACCGGAGCATTCAATCTCATGGCGAATATACGCATCATCATCTGTGAATTTCCGGCTTAATGCTTCAGAGATCCGGTATACTTTTTCCGGCTCTGTAATCAATTCGATCCGTCCAAAAACAATCACCGATCTGATATACAGAGCCCAGTCTCCTTCTTTGCGGGAACCTTCATCGTAAACGCAGAATGATGCTTTATCATGGCGCCTGATCGCATCAATCTTATGGCCGTTTTTTCCTCCGTGAAAGTAGAGCTTCCCATCCTGTTCATTATAATAGTGATTAATGGGCATGCCATATGGATAATCGTCATCGCCCAGAACAGAGAGAACGCCCCGCAGCTGCGTCTTCAGGATTTCGAAGCATTCAGCCTCCGGCAGCTGCTGTTTCTTTCTGGTCATTTCCCTGAACATGATTTTTTCCCTCTTTTCGTTTCTGCTTATCTGGAGAGCATGCCTGTATTACAATATGGATTGTAGCATAGAATTCGAGTTCATTCAATTCGCGCGTTGTGAATAAAACAGATGCCTTGTAAAAAAAGTCAAAATGCAATGCACTGCAGTATTTGAAGGTGCCATACTGTTTTTGACGAATAATGATAATGGCTCAGAATATGTTCCCCTTTCTGTAAATTCGAGGAAAACAAGCAATCAGATTAAAGGAGGAAAAAGCCAATGTGTGAATTCAGAAATCTTCTTCAGGAAAACAGCCTGGAAGGTTGGAAAATCTACCCGCGGGGGATTCTTCGGTATCAGCCGGGCACACCGGAATACGCGAACGCCTGGGCTCACAAAGGACAGTGGACCGTCCGGGACGGGATTCTGGAAGGCAGGCAGGATCCGCCCGGATGCGGATTGGGTTCATATCTGGTGAGTGAAGAAACATTTGAAGATTTTGAGCTGATCTACGAAGCAAAGCCGGATTGGCCGGCGGATACAGGAGTGTATATCCGGGCAGATGAAACAGGTACCTGCGGTTATCAGATTCTGCTGGATCATCGGAAGTCCGGAAACATCGGCGGCTTCTACGGAAATGCCATCGGCGGTTTCCATGCAATCAACTGGAATGTGGACGCGGAATATGATGCGGAAGGAAACGCGGTCGGAATCCGCATCGAAGATCCGACAACAACCCTGGAGCCGATCACTCCGGATAAACCCGCGATGCTGCAGTATAAAATCAGCGGTGAGGAATTTCTGAAAACGTGGAAATGGGCCGACTGGAACGAGTTCCGCGTGCTTTGTGTCGGCCGTTATCCGGTGATCACGACATGGATCAACGGTGTAAAAACAGCGAAAATTGATATGAATCAGGTGGATGCCGGGCATTTCAACCGGGAGGCCGCGGACCGCCTGGGGACTCGCGGACATATTTCTCTGGAAGTTCACGATAACGACCGGATGGGAGAGGCGCGCTGGGGAAAGAATGCGGCAACCCGTTTCAGAAACATCCGGATCAGGGAACTGTAAAAATATGCGGAAGCTGCAGATGCGGCTTCCCATGAATCCATCTGAAAATGTATCAGATCATCCCGGATTTTCGGGGCATTGCTGCTGTACAGAGACCATCATTTCAGTTGATAAAAGCGTTCCAGTACGGCCAGCATATCTTTCGGAAGCCGTTTCATCCCTTCCGCTTTAATTTCCCCGGGGACGCCATAAAAGGCTTCAGCCATTCCTCCTGCAATACAGGTCAGTGTATCGCAGTCGCCGCCCAGAGAGACCGCCGTCCGAATAACATCCTCAAAGTCCGCGCCCTCCAAAAACGCCGTGATGGCTTCCGGTACAGTCTCCTGACAGCTTTCCACATGGAAGTATTCCGGGCGGATCTCATCGCAGGTTCGGGACAGGTCATAATCAAACTCATGAATGATGTACTCCCTGATTTCATCCTTGCCGGAACCGGTGCGCGCCAGGAAAATCGCGCTGGCCGTAGCTTCTGCTCCCTTGACTCCTTCCGGATGATTATGGGTTACTTCTGCCGTCAGCCGCGCCATATGGCGCGTTTCCTCCAGCGACTCAAACAGCCAGCCGGCGGAAGACACGCGCATGGCTGAACCGTTGCCGTAGCTTCCATATGGCTCCGGATATTTCATGCGCAGCCAGTGATAAAACATATTTCCATACCCTGCGTCCGGATATCTTCCTCCCCACTTCTTCATGGAGTCCACAAGCGCCGCCCTGATATCGTCATCTTTCTGACCCTTCGTATCCATCAGCCCTTCAGCCACTGCAACAGTCATCACGGAATCGTCCGTAAAAACTGACTTTTCGCAGAATAGTGGAAACTCCTTGATCTTTGGACTTCTGTCAAACTCATAAGGGCTTCCGATCATATCGCCCAGAATGGCTCCTATCATCCATTTTTCCCTCCTTTGTTCCTTCCCCGCCGGATAAAATCCTCCTCAATCCGGCGTTTCCAGCCGCCGCCCACCGGAACTGCAGAGCTTCTCATTTCGCAGACGGTTTCCGCCAGCACTTCATAGTTCAGGGCGGTTCCGATATGGTCGCTGTGATAGCTGGCGGCCCGGTCTGCAGAAATTCCGAAGCGGCCCGCCGTTTCAATGGCGTCAATATTGGCGCCCAGAAACAGAAACTCCCAGCCGTACTTTTCCTTCTGGCGCTCCACCATCATCTTCACACGTTCCAGGGAATAATGGCGGCTGGCATTCTCCATCCCGTCTGTGGTAATTACAAAGATTGTTTTTTCCGGGCGATCCTCTTCTCGGGCATACCTGTGGACATTGCCGATGTGGTGAATCGCGCCGCCGATCGCGTCCAGAAGTGCGGTACAGCCGCGGACATAATAATCTTTCCCGGTCATTTCGGGCATATTTTCCAATGGCACCCGGTCATACAGCACTTCACTTACATCGTCAAACAGCACTGTGGAGACCAGAACTTCGCCTTCAGCTTCCCGCTGCTTCTTCAGCATGCTGTTGTATCCGCCGATAGTGTCGCTTTCCAGGCCGTTCATGGATCCGCTCCTGTCCAGGATCATCACCAGTTCTGTCAGATTCTTTTTCATTTCCGGAAATCCTCCTTCTCATCTGTGATGGAAACAGGATACCGGAAAAAGAAAAGGAAGTGGTCGTTTGTCAGGCGACAAATTCTTCGGAGAATTCATCTTCCGGATATGAAAGAGATATGTTATTTGAAATCGTCAAAACAGGCTGCCGCAGGCTTCCAGCTTATCAGCCAGATCCTCCCGGTAATCCGGATCCTGCGGATTCAGGCTGTTCACCGTTACCCACGGAGTATGTTTCCAGGCGGTCGCATGCACATACCGTCCTTCGCCGATGCAGACAGCCACATGCCCGGGGAAAAATATCAGATCCCCTTTTCCCAGTTGTTCCCGCGGGATTTTCCGGATGGGATATTCCGGCCGGATCTGCGCGTCCCGGTAGATCAGAATCCCGTTCTCCATATGGCTCATAAACGCCAGCCCGGAGCAGTCAATGCCTCCGGGCGTTTTTCCGCCCCAGCGATAGGGCGCTCCCAGATAGGACAGCGCCGTTTCCGCTACAGCCTCGCGTATTTCTGTCTCGCTCCGGCACTGTATCTTCTCCGACGCGTTTTCCTGAAACCAGGCCGGGCCGCTGTCCGTCAGCAGGTATCCGTCGCCGTCCTGCCTCAGTCCCAGCGCCATCGTATGAACCCAGCCTTCGTTTCCCGCCGCGTCCCGGATCAGGCTCCAGCCTTCGCGGTCATCTTTGACAATGTTCACAAAGCTGCCGCGGGGCAGTGTTGTCAGCAGCTTTCCCTGCACTTTCGGCGCTGCGTAAAGGTCAGCCCAGTTTCCGCTCACACGGCGGATCGTCCCTGCCCGGGCGATGAGTTCCTCCCGATTCGTCCGCCGCAGCGCCTCTGTCCGGATCCAGCCGGAATACCCGTAATGTGTCCGGATCGGAATCCAGCCCCTGTCCTCATCGTCTGTGGCAGAAACTGCCCATCCGGAAAGCACATCGTCCGTCTGAGGGAAAGCATCCTCTCCCGGATCGGCATACAGGAAAGCCAGAGGCGTCCTGACCAGGCCCAGATCTCCTTTTCTCCAGTCGCTCATCCTTTTTCTCCGTCCGCTTATGGGTTGCTCGCCCGGGGGCTGCTTGCTCCAGTCCAACAATATAAAAAATCATCCGTCAGCAAGTCCGGTCTGCATCGTTTCAGACAGTTTCGAACCGGACAGGCACGTGATCAATGCCGATTCCCGGCGTTTCAGTCATCCGAATGCGTGCGCCTTCATACAGCGGTCCGCCGGTATATGGATTTTCTGCACAAAGCGACGGCCCGTCCAGATCGCAATACCGGATAATGGGAGATGCCGCTGCCAGGTGAGCGCCGGCACTCACAGACACGGCGCTTTCCAGCATGCATCCCATCATGCATCCGATACCCGCTTCCTCCGCCATTTTGGAAATCTTCTGAGCCGGATAAATGCCGCCGGTTTTCATCAGCTTGATGTTGATCAGATCCGCGCCGCGGTCCTCGATCAGCCTTTCCGCATCCTCCGGGGAGAACACGCTTTCATCCGCCAGGATCGGAGTCTCCACATGGGCAGTGACATACTGCATGCCTTTGAAGTTATGGCAGGACACCGGCTGCTCCACCAGCTCGATTGCCAGCCCTGCATCCTCCATCATCCGGATTGTGCGTACCGCCTCTTCCGGACTCCAGCCCTGGTTCGCATCGATTCGCAGCACAGTGTCCGCACCTGCGGCATCCCGGACCCGGCAAACCCGTTCCACATCCTCTCTGCCGCCCCGGCCGACTTTGACCTTCAGAATCCGGAATCCGTCCCGGACGGCTTTCTCCGCATCCCGGGCCATTGTCTCCGCTTCATTCAGGCTGATCGTCAGATCCGTCTCCAGTTCCGTTTTTTCTGTTCCGTCCCGATTCAGAAGCCGGAAAAGCGGTTTTCCCTGCGCACGGGCCCAGGCATCATGCACCGCAATATCCACAGCCGCCTTTGCGGAAGTGTTCTTCGCCAGCACCCGGTCCATCCGTTCCCATACCTCTCCGGGATGATCAAAGCTCATCCCCCGGATCGCAGGCGCCAGATACTCCCGGATTGCCGCTAAAATCGAAGTCAGGGTTTCTCCGGTAATCACCGCTGTCGGCGGCGCTTCCCCGTATCCGGTTTCTCCGCTGTCCAGCCTGATCCGGACAATCAGATCCTGCATCCGTTCCACTGTTCGCAAAGCAGTTTTGAATGGGGTTTTCAAAGGAATGGCAATTTCCCCGACCGCGATTTCCGTGATTCGCATTCTTTTCTTCCTCCCGGTTTTTTTGTCCCAGTGGATCACAAGTTTGACCTCTGCAGCATGAACGCAGTACTCCGGAATGGGAATCCATCTGTTCGTTCACAATCATATTCTGTATTCACAGTTTACCGGTCACGGTACGGAAAATCAATGCCGTTCCCCGGAAAGTACATCAAAAAGACCAAAGGCGTCGTGTCCCGTCAGGCCTTTGGTCTTTTCCTCCGGCATCCCGTCTGCCCGGAGCAGTATGTTTTTTTCTGTTCAGAAGCCCACCAGCATGTATCCTTTGCCATACACAGCCCGGATCCGTTCTGTTCCGATCTTTTCTCTCAGTCTCCGAACACACATATCCACCGTCCGGGTCATGCCCGGTGACTGAAATCCCCAGACGGTTTGCAGCAGCTCATCCCGGCTGACTACGCTGCCTGCCCGTTCCCGCATGCATGCGTACAGTTCCCGCTCCAGCGGGCTCAGTTTGCTGTCCCCTGAAATCTCATTTCCGACCATGGTCTGTGCCTCCTTTCCTTCTGGAAAAATGGATCCCGTTTCTCCACACGCTGTTTCAGACTCTTTTGTTCATACTCGGATCGGAACGATTCAGTCCCGGCTTCTCAGTCCGCCCGGACCTGGAGGGTCAGATAATTGTACAGGTCCTCCTGTTCCGGCAGGTGCTCCCAGAACGCCGGATCCTCCAGCAGTTCCTCCATTCCTTCGTTTTCCGCCCATCGCCGGATCCCGGGCTTGCAGTAAATCCGGATCACCGTACCTTTTTCGGTCGGAGCACGGAACATATCGCTCTGGCACTGGGTCGTCCGGGCCACCCATTCCCGTGCCTGATCCGGGGAAGCCGCAGGGGCATAATCAGTCAGACCCATTCCCTCTGCTTCCGGATCAAATTCGCATCGGAATACCATCACGTCCGTGCTGTCCGCCCATCCGCCCCGGATAAATGCGAGCACCCGCTCCGCCTGGTCCCCCCACACCAGCCGGGTCGTCCGTTCGTCACAGTCATAAATGGTGTAGGTATCACTGTTCCGGTAAGTACCGGTTTCCTCGTCGTTTTCGTAGAACCAGCAGCGGGCCAGGACCTGCCCCTGCATATCGTCCCATGTTCTCTCCCGTATGTCCGCTGCCAGGGTTTCCCGCAGCTGCTGCGTTTTGATCCGCTCCCAGTTCAGCCGGGGGGAGAATCCGAAGAGATCCCGGAATTCATCTTCCTGCAGGTTCAGGTTGAAGGAAATGTAACTGGAACCCTCACGGTTTTGGTATTCCGGAATTCCGTCCGCTGTCTGGTTCCTGTATTCTTCACTGTCCGCCAGGGTCCGGATCATGTCCAGTCCGGCTGCTTTGTCCTCCAGCGCGGGATACTGCCGCGTTACGGTTTTTCCGTCCTTTGTTGCCCACTGCACCCGCAGCGCGATATCGGGATATTTCTGGAACGGATGCTCCTTCCGTTCCGCCGCGCTCTGGTCCCGCAGCAGCGTAATCCACTTCTGCGCCGCCTCCAGGTTTTCCGGCTCTGCGAACCGGCTCATCTCCGGCTCACGGGTTTCCTCATAGTAAGCCTGTCCGAAAGCAACGGATACAATTTGATCCTCGTCCGGCAGATAGCTGTCATATCCGGTCAGGTCCATCCGCAGCCCCAGCCCGCACAGCAGCAGGACCGCCATGCATACCGCCGGCAATCCCCATCCTTTCAGGCTCACGCGGATGTTCTGCTCCGCCAGCATCCGGGCTCCCAGCGCGGCGAACAGGGTTCCCAGCCCGATCCCGACATACAGACTGTATTCCGGACCCATCATTCGTGCCAGCATCCATCCGCCGGTGGATCCGCCAAGGATGGCAATCCATGCCCGGCCCGGCTTCTGGATCCATTCCAGGTTGATTGTCTGCCCGGCCCGCTCCGGCCGGTTCCTCAGGCTGGCCCGCCACGCCAGCAGTGCGAGAAACAGGATCCCGGTCACCGCAGGAAACCAGTGGAACCGGTCTGCCTGATACAGCCCTTTGTACAGACTCACCATCGGCGACCAGTCAGCCATCAGGTGCACCGGTTTCCCCGGCCGCATCGTATGCAGATACCAGCAGGTAATGCTGTACCAGCTGCCGTATACCGCTTCCACCGACCCGCCGATCACAGCGCCGCCCAGGATCGCGGCCCACAGGTTCCCAAAGATCTGGGCGCTCAGCGCTCCCACAGCATATCCGTACAGCACGGTCAGGTTAATCGCCAGCGCTTCCTTCAGGTATAACCCGGTATCGAAGTACATCCCCATGCCTGTGGCATGAACCAGCACCGGGTAACTCAGGGAGCAGAGCAGCACCGGCGCCCAGGCCAGGATCAGGAAGGCCTCCGTTCGCAGCAGGAAATCCCGGCCTTTGGTCAGGGCCAGCCCGGCATACATCATGCTCTGCTTCCGGCTGAAAAGGTGTCCGAACAGCACCAGCGCGCTTCCGAATCCGATCCCGCCGAAAATCAGGCAGGTGATCTCCAGATTCACCGGGTAAAACAGGAAACCCCTGCTTAAATCCTTCGTGTAGGCGTAGACCGCACCTTTCCAGCTCGGGTCCCCCATATCCCAGTGGCTCATGATCTCCCGGATTGTTCCGGCCTTCATCATTCCGTGCATCGGAAGCATCGCGAATGCGATGCCGAAGGCCAGGATTCCCAGATAAATGTAATGTTTCAGCAGCCATTTCAGAACTGCCTGATACTGTTTCTTGCTCATTTGTCCCGCTCCTCTTCTCCATGCAGCGATTCACCGCCCGCCTTGCAGCGCAGCGTCTTCCCGCTTATATCGCGTACCCCTGTTCCTCCATCTCGAGGATGAAAACCTCCTCCAGGCTCAGGGGCAGGATCTCCGCAAACATCGGATGGAAAGCATTAACCGCGGCCATCATTTTCTCCCGGTCTCCCTTCACGGTCAGCAC
>JAFRGU010000173.1 GCA_017433675.1 Clostridia bacterium | reverse complement strand
GGACTCATTGAACGGTATCGCATAATCCTGAAGGGAATCCGGGAGCACGTGCCGGAAGCAAAGATTTTTATGCGGGCGTATTATCCCGTGAATCGGATTGTCGGGGAGAAAAATCCCTGGGCGAGGGAAGCGCTGAGGGTGCGGACAAACGCACGGGTCAACTCCGCCAACGCCGCGGTGCGGAAGCTGGCGGAGGAGGCCGGCGCACAGTTCCTGGATCTGAATGCAGGGATCCGGGACGCCGATGGAAATCTGAAGGCGGAATACACGGTGGAAGGCATGCACATGTATGCGGACGGTTATGTGCCGGTACTGCAGGCATTGCTGCCGTGGCTGCCCCGCCCCTGACACCTTTTTCCCGATGAGAGAAGAGAAGAAAACCGGTTTGCATCCCGAACAGGGAAGGGTAAACCGGCTCATGACTGTGCTGAAGCGAAACGACCGGCTGAAGCGGGGAGATAAAGATGATACTGATCCTGGTAAAACAGATGGTGCAGATGTTTCTGCTGGCGGGCGTTGGCTTTCTGCTGTATAAAGGCGGAAAAATCACGCAGGAGGGCAGTAAAACGCTGGGGAACATCCTGATCTATGCATCCCTTCCGGCGGTGATTATCAACGGATTCCGGGTGGAACGGACGGCAGAGCATGTGAGCGGCATCCTGTGGAGTGCGGCCGGTGCGCTGGTTCTTCTGCTGGTTTCGGTGCTGATTTCCCACTTTGTATTTCGCCAGGATCCCATCGGCGCCTTTGCGGGAGCTTTCTCCAATCCCGGATTTTTCGGCGTCCCCCTGATGATTGCAAGCCTGGGACAGGGAGCGGTGTTTTACGCCGCCAGCTTCATCGCATTCCTGAACATCGGGCAATGGACCTACGGGGTATCCAGACTGAACGGACAGCCGCTGACAGAGGGGCTGAAGCTGAAAAAACTGATTCAGGCTCCGTTTGTGATTGCGATTCTTGCGGGCCTTTTTCTTTTCGCAACCCAGATTCCGCTGCCGGATGTGATTGTCAACTGCATTACCACGCTGGCCGGGCTGAATACGCCTTTGGCGATGTTCACAGTTGGGGTTTTTCTGGCTCAGACCGATTTCTGGAAGATGTTCCGAAAGAAGGAACTGTATCTGGTCTCCGCGGTGCGGCTGTTGTTGGTTCCGGCTGTGTCACTGCTGCTGCTGTCACTGCTGCCGGCGGACATGGCTGCGATGAAGATGGTTCTGCTGATTGCTGTTTCCTGTCCGGTAGGAAGCAATGTAGCGGTGTATGCACAGCTTCACGGGAAGAATTATCCCTACGCAGTGGAGACCGTGATCATTTCCACCATGCTGTCCATCCTGACTATCCCGCTGGTGGTTCATTTTTCAACAATGATCTGGTAAGCGCAGACAGGCGGACCGATCTGATGCACCAACGGACGATCATCTGATACAGACTAAAAATTCATCATGAAACGGAGGAAAACAGAATGCTGCAACAGGTGATGACGAAACCGGGAAAGATCATTTTTCAGAACATTCCATGCACACCTCCCGGGAAGCATGAAGTGCTGCTGAAGATCATTCGGATCGGCGTCTGCGGATCCGATATCCATGTCTGGCACGGGAAACATCCCTTCACCAGCTACCCTGTCACCCAGGGCCATGAGGTATCAGCCCGGGTCGAAGCGCTGGGGGAAGGCGTAACAGATCTCCGGGTGGGGCAGAAGGTGACGGTGGAGCCCCAGGTGGTCTGCGGAAAGTGCTACCCCTGCCGGCACGGGAAGTATAATCTCTGTGAGAGCCTGAAGGTGATGGGATTCCAGACCACCGGAACTGCCAGTGAGTACTTTACCGTGGATGCGGGCAAGGTTACGCCGCTGCCGGAAAGCATGAGCTATGATGAAGGGGCGATGATCGAGCCTCTGGCGGTGACCGTCCACGCAGCCCGGAAGGCCGGAGAAATGGCAGGGAAGGATGTAGCGATCCTCGGTGCCGGGCCGATCGGTATTCTGCTGGCGCAGACGGTTAAGGCCCTGGGAGCCAGGAAGGTAATGATTACGGACATCAGCGATATCCGCCTGAGCCTGGCGGCCTCTTGCGGAGCGGACGAAACAGTCAACACCATGAACATGGATTTCAACCAGGCGCTTCTGGAATGCTTCGGACCGGACAAGGCGGATTATATCTTTGACTGCGCGGGAAACAATATCACCATCAATCAGGCGATCCGTTCTGCCCGGAAGGGTAGTACGATCATCCTGGTGGCGGTCTTCGCTGACATGGCACAGGCGGATCTGGCGGTGCTGAACGATCATGAGCTGGACCTGAACACCACGATGATGTACCGGCACGAGGACTATGTGGAGGCCATCCGGCTGGTGAACGAAGGAAAAGTCCGGCTGCAGCCCCTGATGACCATGCATTTCCCCTTCCGGGAATATGAGGCCGCTTACCGTTATATTGACGACAACCGGGAAAAGATCATGAAGGTTCTGATTGATGTCGGGGAAGAGAAATGAGGAGAGCAAAACAATGAAAAAGGTGTTGTGTTTCCAGGTACCTGAAAAGAAACGGGTCCGCATGATCGTGGATACCGACTGCAAGAACGAGGCAGATGACCAGTTCGCGCTGGCTCATCACCTGATGACTCCTATGCTTGAGGTGAAGGGGATTATCGCCGCCCATTTTGAAAAAGGTCGCCCGGACCTGCGGGGAAAAACCATGATGGCCAGCTACGACGAGATCAATCTGATGCTGGATCTGATGGAGTTGAGGGGGGCATACCCGGTGCTGAAGGGATGCGCGGACGCGCTGCCGGATGAGCATACCTTCGTGGAAAGCGAAGGGGCCCGGTTCATCGTGGAGGAGGCAATGAAGGACGACCCCAAGCCGCTGTTTGTCGCGCTGCAGGGCGCCATCACGGACCTGGCGTCCGCGCTGCTGATGGAACCGAAGATCAAAGACCGACTGACGGCCATCTGGATCGGCGGGGATCAGTATCCGGAAGGCGGAGACGAATTCAACCTGAAGCAGGACATCGCGGCTGCCAATGTGGTTTTCGGATCCGGGGCGGAAGTGTGGCAGGTGCCGAAGAACGTCTACAAGCTGATGAACATTTCCCTGGCGGAGCTGCAAGCCCGGGTGTATCCCTGCGGGAAGGTCGGAAAGTACCTGGTGGAGCAGATGGTGGCTCTGAACGACTTCTGCGCGGATTATTCCTGGCCTCACGGGGAAACCTGGTGCATCGGGGACCAGCCAACCGTGGGCGTGCTGCTGGAGGACAAGGAGCGGCAGAATTACACGATGCGGAAGGCCCCTCGGGTGCGGGAGGACTGCACCTACGAACCCCGGGAGGATGGACGGGAAATCCGGGTCTACGATACAATTGACGCCCGGCTGATTCTGGAGGATTTCTATGCAAAGCTGGCGCTGTTCTTTCGTGAGTCATGAATTTATTGAATTTAGTCGAAATTTACTCAATTTCTCCTTGTTCTTTAGTATTCTTTTTGCTAAATTATCTTTGTACAGATGAGCAGCATCCCTAAAAGGACCCATTAAGGAGGAAAAAATGACACAGCAGGCCATATCCGCATCCGGGAAGGGTCCCGGACAGAGCAGGAACCGCTTTCTGGACGCGATCCGGAAGCACTGGATTCTTTATCTGATGTTTCTGCCCGGCGCGGTTTATCTCATCATTAACAACTATATCCCCATGACGGGTCTGGTTGTCGCCTTCAAGGATTACAGCGCCAAGCGCGGCATCTGGGGCAGCAACTGGGCAGGCCTCAAAAACTTTGAATTCCTTTTCGCCACGCCCGACGCGATGGTGATTACCCGCAATACGATTCTCTACAACCTGGCTTTCATTATCCTGAACAATGTCGTCGGGATCATGTTCGCCATCTTCATCTGCGACATGAAAGGCGCGCGCTCCAAGAAGGTTTTTCAGAGCGCAATCCTTTTCCCCTATCTGATGAGTTCGGTGGTTCTGGGCTACATCGTTTACGCCTTCCTGAGCCAGCAGACGGGCATTGTCAACAACTCCATTCTGCCGGCCCTCGGAAAGGAAGCCGTCAACTGGTACTCCAATCCTCCCGCCTGGCCCTGGATCCTGATCTTTGTTAATCTGTGGAAGGGTGTCGGATACGGCTGTCTGATCTATATCTCCACCATCAACGGAATCGATCCGTCCCTTTTTGAAGCCTGCACGCTGGACGGCGCTTCCAAGTGGCAGTCCATCGTACACATCACCCTTCCGGAACTGCGGGCCACCATTATCACCCTGACCCTGATGAGTATCGGCCGCATCTTCTATTCCGATTTCGGACTGTTCTACCAGGTTCCCCGGAATTCCGGACTGCTGTATTCCATGACGGACGTGATTGACACGTATGTGTATCGCGGCCTGATGGTACAGAATAATGTCGGGATGGCTGCGGCAGCCGGTTTCTATCAGTCTATCGTCGGATTCATCGTCGTGCTGATCGCCAATGGGGTTGTCCGGAAGGTCAGCAGTGAAAACGCACTGTTCTGAGAAAGGAGGGACAGAAAAATGGTTGGAACTTCCAAAACGTATAAAATCATTTCCTATGTTGTGATGATCCTGTGGGCCGCAATCATCATCCTTCCCTTCCTGCTTTTGCTGATGTCCTCCCTGACTGACGAGCAGGTGCTGGTCGCGAACGGCTACTCCTTCTTCCCGAAGAAGTTTTCCGGTGCTTCCTATGCTTATATCTTCCAGTCCGGAGACACCATTATGCAGGCCTACGGCATCAGCATTCTGGTAACTGTGATCGGTACGCTGGTCAGCGTTGTTCTAACAGCGCTGATGGCTTTCCCGCTGTCCATCAACAATCTGCCCGGCCGGCGGGTCATGATGTTCTTCGTATTCTTCACCATGCTGTTTTCCGGCGGTATCGTGCCATCCTACATCATGTGGTCGAATACCTTCAAAATCAAGGATACGATCTTTGCCCAGCTGATTCCGAATCTTCTGCTGAGCGGCTGGAATGTCATGATGGTCCGGACCTATTTCTCCAACAGCATTCCCTATGCGATCTATGAGGCAGCGGAAATCGACGGCGCCAACCATCTGAAGGTTTTTACCAAAATCGTACTGCCCATGGGCAAGCCGATCCTGATTACCATCGGCACCTTTGCCGGTCTGGGATATTGGAACGACTGGACCAACGGTCTGTACTACATTTCACGGCATAAGGAATTCTACAACGTACAGAACCTGCTGAACCAGATGGTTTCCAACATCCAGTATCTGGCCACAAGCACGACCAACTCCGGCATGGCGTCCGCACTGGGTTCGCTGCCGGCCACGGGGATCCAGATGGCAATCGCGTTCGTAGCGATCCTGCCCATCATGTTGATCTTCCCCCTCTTCCAGAAGTACTATGCCAAGGGTATCTCTGTGGGCGCCGTGAAGTAACTTTTTTCCCGGTCAATGGATGCTCCGCCTGAAACGGGCAGCGTCTGTTTGATAAATAATTGAAAAGGAGATCCAAGATGAAAAAAATGCTTTCCCTGCTGCTGGCTGCAGCGATGGTTCTCGGTGTGTGCTCTTTTGCGTCCGCGGCTCCCTATCATCTGACGTTCAGCTACATTGAGTTCTATCCCCAGGATGCCACTGAACGCAGCAACGTCGTTGCTGCCCTGAACGAGTATCTGATCCCCAAATACGACATTGAAGTTGAATTCAACCCGATCCAGTTCTCCGAATTCAACAGCAGCTTCGGCACCAGCGTTGTGGCATTCGACCCTTATGATGTCATTCCCGTGTTCTACAACAGCGTCTCCGGATGGATCAAGGCGGAGGCCATGACCGATTTGACTCCCTATCTGGAAACCGAAGACGGCAAGGCCATCGTTGACGCCATCGGCGAGCAGAACGCGAAGGTTTCCAGCATCAACGGCTTCATTTATGGTCTGCCGGCCTCCAAGGAATCCGTCGAGCTGGGTGGCCTGTGGATGCGTAAGGACATCTGTGACGAGCTGGGCCTGACTGAAAAGTACGGCCTGGAATCCAACAAGGACACCTATGACGGCCATCCCCGCCCCTGGAGCGAAGCGGCTGAGATTTTCCAGGCCGTGAAGGATGCGCATCCGGAGATGATCCCGCTGTACATGAGCAGCAGCGATCAGACAGCCCGCTTCTATTTCGTGGATCAGCTGCTGGACCGCTTCGGCGTGCTGGACTGGCAGGCGGATCACGACAGCACCAAGGTCGTGAACGAATTTGAAACCGATACCTTCAAGAATCTGTGCAAGATGCTGGCTGACTGGTATGACAAGGGCTACATCTACAAGGATGCCGCTACCGATCAGCAGGGCTCTGCAACCATGATCAAAGCCGGCAATACCTTCAGCTATGCGACCGCGATCAAACCCGGCTTCCTGGCGGAAGCCAACGCCACCAACGGCCAGGAAGGCTATGCGCTGTACTTCGGTGATCAGATTGAAGGCGGCATCAGCTCAGGGAACGTCGCGTTCTTCGGTCTGGGCATTGCCGACAGCTGCGAAAACAAGGACGCTGCCTTCAAGTTCCTGCGCGCGCTGTATACGGATCCTGTGGTGATGAATTTCTGGCAGTTCGGTATCGAAGGCCAGGATTACAAAGTACTGGATGACGGAACGGCCTACTTCGCCGATGGCGTGGACAACAGCAACTTCAAGTATTTCCAGAACACCGGCTGGGCGGCCGGCAATCAGTTCATCGGCTACGTCTGGAACGACGGCAGCAAGAAAGCTGACTACTGGGATCTTCTGAAGAGCCATAATACCTGGAGCTATTACAGCCCGGCTTTCGGCTTCATGTGGGATTCCTCCGCTTACGCCACTCAGATTACCGCGCTGAACAGCGCTCTGGAAACCTATCGTGCCGCGCTGCTGACCGGTTCCGTGGGTTCCGCCAATGTGGATTCCACCATCGAGCAGCTGAACAGTGCGCTGTATGCTTCCGGGCTGCAGGCTGTGATGGATGCCAAGCAGGCGCAGCTGGATGCCTGGCTGGCCGCCAATGGTCCCACCCAGACCCCCCAGGAGGATCTGGACCTGATTAACTCCGTGAAATAATTTTCTTCAGACGGTCAAGCCCTTTTCAGGAGGCATCCCGCGGATTTATCCGGCGGGATGCCTCTTTCTGAATCCGGATTCCGGATACAAAACCCGGTTGTTCTTCAGAAAAAAAGGAGGATTCCACGGATGGAAAAAATCAGAGGCGTGAATCTGGGAAACTGGTTGGTGCTGGAAAAATGGATGAGCCCGGAACTGTTTTCGGGGACGACTGCGGCGGATGAAACGTATCTCTGCCTGCAGCTGTCAGAAAATGAAAAACGGACCCGGATGAAGACCCACCGGGACCATTATATCACGAGCCGGGATTTCGCATATCTGCGGGAGAAGGGGATCAACGCGATCCGGCTGCCGGTGCCTTTCTTTGTGTTTGAAGACGTTGGACCGTATGTTTCCTGCACGGAATACGTGGATAAATGCATGAAGTGGGCGAATCAGGCCGGGATCCAGGTCCTGCTGGATCTTCATACGGTGCCCGGCAGCCAGAACGGCTCCGACAATTCCGGGCTGTGCGGTATCACCCAGTGGTGCAACCACCCGAAACGGGTGGAAATGACTTTTGACGTACTGGAACGACTGGCACTGCGATACGGGCAGGATCCTGCGCTGATGGGCATTGAAGTTCTGAACGAGCCGACCCCTTCTGACGGCGCCATGGCATTGCAGCTGGGCGGTGGTTCCATTCCCGACCGCTATCCGCCGGTGGACAAGGAAGCCGCGAAACAGAACGCATCCTATGACTGGAAATGGCTGGAGAACTTCTATACGGAAGGATATCGGCGCATTCGGAAATATCTGCCCAAAGAAAAGGCTGTCGTATTCGATGATGCTTTTGACGTTCATCATGCGGCGGACTGGCTGGCAAAGCAGCCCTTTGACAACGTCATCCTGGACACCCACCAGTATATCATGGTGGCTGACTGGATTCTCGGCACGGAAGGAAAGGACCTGGCGGCCTATCAGCAATATGTAAAAGATGTGTTTGCGAAAGAAGCGGCTTACGGACAGTCCAAAGTGCCGACCATTGTCGGCGAATGGAGCCTGTATACAGAATCAGAAATTGTGAAAACAGAGGATCAGGCAGTCCGGAAAGCTTTTTACCGGGGACTGGCGGAAGCCAGCATCGAAGCTTTCAGCTCCTGTGAAGGATGGTTCTACTGGAGCTATAAGACGCATCTGGACGATCCGATCTGGGACTGCTGGGATCTGGGGAAGTGCATGAGCAACGGATGGATGCCGGAGAATCTGTAAGATCCTGAAGGAAACCCAACGGTCATGACCAATTAGAATTCCAATAATATCTTCGTGACATCGGGCACCGGACGGTTCGCAGACAAAACGCTTCCTGCGATTACCTCTGCTGCCCGATGATTTTTACATCCCAGGGACCCAGCGTCAGCGAAGCGCCCGGAGCGACCTCCTCATCAGCAAGCAGTTCCCGGCCGCCGGACGCACAGGGTACGGAACGGGAAGCGCCGGAGAAGTTCAGATAATACGTGATGCGGCTTCCCGCTTCACTGATTCCGGATTTTACGACAACCGGATACAGATCCGCATACGGGGTGGAAATACCGGCCCGGGCCAGCGCATGGCGAACCAGTGCCTTGGTCCATGCATCATTCATCAGACAGCCGGCATAAACAGCGGTTCCTTTTCCAAAGGCATTTTCCGTAATGGCAGCGTAACCGCTCCAGGCCGGATGATCAATTTCAGCCAGGGTCCGGGCTTCCCCGGGCTCGAGCAGTTCCATCCAGACCCGGATGCTTCCATCCGGAGACAGGCCGGAAGCTTCCGGGAAGCCGGCGTCCGCTTTCAGAACAGCACTGCCCGGAACGGTGAATTCCTGATAGGAAGCACCGAAGGATTCATGCAGCAGATGGGGCTGCTGATCATGATAGACCTTCACATGTTCATCGGTGAATCCGCATTTGACGGCGGCCAGCAGTGTGCCGCCGTTTTCCGCGTAATTCTTCAGCTCCTGCAGCAGGGCTTCCGGCGCGCTGTACAGGGCGGGAACGATCAGCAGATCATAGCGGGACAGGCCGACGCTGCCGGGGAAAATGACGTCGTATTCCACATTCAGCTCGTACAGCGCGTCCGCGTACTGCCGAACTACGTCGTTGTAGTCTGTTTTATAATCCGGCAGGGGAAACATGGGAGCAGGACCCATGGCTGTCAGAGAGGGATTGGAAACCAGGATGGCAACCTGGTTTTGCTTTTTCAGGTTCACCAGCTGATCACTCAGCCGGGCAAATTCCGCGCCGACTACCGCAGCTTCCCGATAGATCCGGTTTTCCCGCAGATCATGGCTCAGCACACCCTTCCAGTATGTCTCAATGGCGTTATGCAGGGAATGCCAGTGCCAGTATTCCACACAGTTTGCACCGGTGGCCAGATGGCTGAAGGCCTGAAGC
>JAFRGU010000172.1 GCA_017433675.1 Clostridia bacterium | reverse complement strand
TCCAGGGCCCTGGCAAAGACGGACAGCAGCTGGTAATCCGGCACAGCCGGAGACAGCTCCGCCCCGATCCCGAAGATATTCCGGTAGGCCGTCACCAGGTCCTCCAGCCGGTCTTCATAGGTCGGCATATGAATGCCGGAACCGTCAATATACGGTGCGAAATAGGCCATGCATCATTCTCCTATAAACTGTAATCAATCTCCGCGGAGCCGTCCTCCGTATCCACCCTGCATGAATAGGAGAAAAACTTCCCTTCCACGGAAAACTCCACATCCTCCACTTCCAGCACGCTGGGCATCTGCCGGATATACGACGTGATATAGTTGGCCAATGCCTGGGTATCCGCTTCCGTCAGCCGGGAAGAACGCATCATCTCCAGGACTTCATTCCCCCAGGCAGGATTCTCCCACCAGTCCCCGGCCAAAAGCTCCAGCCGGTCATTCACCAGCCGAGCCACGGCACCGGCACCCCTGAGCAGCGAAGCAGATACCAGCACCGGCAGGATATCGCCGTTCTCATCCACAGGACGAATAATCACGATCCCGCCTCCCTCCTTCTTTGCGATCGTCGCGACCGCTCTGTCTTCGCCTGCGGCTTGCCAATCGCGGGCTCCTGTAGCAGGGGAGCCGTTACCCAAATCATAGATTTGGACGTCTCCTCCACCCCACAAAGGCAAAAGCATCCGACAGGCTGTGTATCCGCCCGGACACAGGATCAGCCGAATCATTCCCGTCAAACCAGGCGTCCACATCGCAGTCCGCGAACACCACCAGACAGGCGTCGCCCGCACTGACCTCATTGCAGGCAAACACCGGCACATCCTGCAGGATCGGCATGCCGCGGAGCGCCGGACGGATGCCGGCGGTGCCGGTCTCCGCGTCATAGCTTTCCACGGTGCCCGGCAGGGCGCAGTGCAGGGCGGAAAAGATCTCTTTTTTCAGCGCCCGGACTGCCGCCGGGCTCAGGGAACCATCCATTGTTCAATCATCCCTTTCTTTCGTTGGCATCCTTCCCTGCTCATGTCATACTGTGGGCAGAGAGAAACTGAATACAGGAGGTGTTTTTGTGGGTCTGTTTTCCAGGAACAGCGACCGGAAAAAGGCGTACAGCGTCATCTCCCTTCCCAAGCCCTATGACCCGGTGGACGGCGCAGAGCAGATGATCGTCAAAAAGACCGGCCGTTCGCTGTCCTCGCTCAAGGCGGAAGAAGGAGAGCGCTTCTTCATGCACACCTATGAGTACGCCCCGCAGCGGAAAGACATCGAATACAAAGTGTGCGTCATCTACTATTTCGAGCCCTGAGATCTTTCGTATCCGTTCCTTCCCGGCGGTCCGTTATGGACCGCCGGTTTTCATATGCGGGTCCCGCTGACAGGAATCCCCTGCCGGATGCCGAAATATATATCCATTACCTTTCGCAAACCGGAATCA
Source organism: Clostridia bacterium (assembly GCA_017433675.1). GTDB lineage: Bacteria > Bacillota > Clostridia > Christensenellales > Aristaeellaceae > Aristaeella. The sequence continues at coordinate 1,984 of JAFRGU010000172.1, read as the reverse complement.
AACGGAGAGGGAGGAGGTGCCGGATGGCTTCCTGGATGATCCATCTGAGAATCGCGGACCGGCTGTTGGATCAGATCCCCGGCCTGGACGAAACCGCCTTTGTGATCGGCAATATCGCGCCGGACAGCGGCGTGCCCAACGCGGACTGGTCCGCCTATTCTCCCCCGAAAGACGTTTCCCATTACAAGGTCAGAAGGGGAAGCGAATCCTTTTTTGACCTGGACCGTTTCATTGCGGAGCATTTCTCGCCGGAACGGATCCGCTCTTATTCCCTCCGGGCCTTTTCCTTCTTTCTGGGCTATGATGCCCATCTGCTGACCGACATGGAATGGATCACGGAAGTCCTGCGGCCTTCCCTGGAAGCGCACCCGGAAAAAGCCGAAAAAGACCGGACGGCCTTTGTCTGGGAACTGAAGCGGGACTGGTACGACCTGGATTTCAGGTATCTGGTAGAGCATCCGGATTTCAGGGCTTTCCGGATCTATGAGCAGTCCGGCGGGTTCCGCAACGACCTGATGGACATCTTCAGCGAAGACGCCTTCAGCAGCCGGCGCGAATACATCTGCGGTTATTACCGCGGAGAACACGGGGACCTGTACCGGGACTATCCCTACATGACGCCGGCACAGGCGGACGACTTCGTCTCCGGCGCGGCGCAGAAGGTCCTTTCCGCCCTGCAGGCGTCCCTGGCCGCCCGGAAGGAGCAGCCGACATAAACATCTTTTGACGGAGCAAGGAAACCACCATGAAAAACAACCTGATCATCGCCGGGGTTCCCCGGGCCGGGAAGAGTACCGTTTCCCATTTGCTTTCCAGACGGTACGGTTACCAGCATGTCAGCATGGATTCCATCATCGCGGGCTTTGAGAAATGTTTCCCCGAAACCGGGGTGAATACGTACCAGGGACTGTCGTCCCTGGATACGCTGCGGGTGATCAGCGGCAAAATGGCCCCCTTTGTCCGCGCCATGCTGGAAAGCGGCGAATACGACGAGTTTGCGCCCGGGATGGTGCTGGATATGTATCAGCTCCTGCCGGAAGACTATGACCGGTACATCCGCGGGGCGAACTGCGGGATCGCTTACTTCATTACGTCGGATGTTACACCGGAAGAACGCTTCCTGATCCAGAAGAAGTATGATACGGAAAAAGACTACACCTTCTACAAACCGGATGACGAGCTCCGGGAAGGCGCAAAATACATCGTGGAGCAGAGCATCCTGATGAAGGCGCAGTGCGAAAAATACGGCCTGCCCTGTTATGAGACGGCCCGGGAGAGAGAGTCGGCCATCCGGCAGTTTCTGCGGGATTTCCGTTTTAAGTGACGGAACGAAAAGATATCGTATCCATCACCGGCACAGCCCGGCGGTCCGTATGGATCGCCGGGTTTTCACAGGCGTTTTTTTCTGTGATGTATGAGTACAATACATAGGTAACAGAAAGGGGAAGCAAAGAGAGAACCAAGTGGTATAGTGTTAAGCGACCAAACCAACACAAAAACCAGGAGGCTCTCTCATGAAGAAGAATACACTGGAAGCGGCATTTCGTCAACGAGTATTGGAATATCAACGGAGTGATCATAGCGTAACGGAGACAGCGAACCGGTATCATCTGTCGAGGATGCACGGAAAAACTGCCCCTTCGTGTTGACTTCATTCACCGGCTGGAGTTCGGAGAGGTGTCCGGGCATCGGGTTCTTATCAAGAGGGGACCGGGAAATCGGGGTCCTACGGAATGTGGAACCACCCACGAGGCCACGTCTGGAAGGTCTTCGTGAGACCGGCCTCATCCTGAGGTGCGACCGGAAGGTCGGGAACCCCTTCCAGACAAAGCAGGGGAGTCGACCCTCCCGTCCAGATCAGGAGGGGAGATTTTGTAACCTCCTTACTTAATAGAACATAAACTCTTACAGCTCTTTTTTACGTTTTTATTAAGATTCAGGATGAGTCTTCGACCTTCCGTATCCAGATGGGCGGCGAACCTCT
>JAFRGU010000171.1 GCA_017433675.1 Clostridia bacterium | reverse complement strand
TCTTCATCATCTGTCTGCGATAAGTGATGAATAGGAGCTGCTATTTTTCTGTTTTTATCCTTTCGCCGGCGAAGAGAAAGTGATATGATCTTTTCAGATTCCGAAAGGAATCGCGGAAAAGCAGTAAAAGCAGCCGCGCGACCGACCCGGGAACCCGGCCGCAGACTGCAGAAAGCAGGGAGGAATGGCCAGATGATCCAGAAACTGATTCGGAATAAGACCCTTTTCGCCATTGTGAGCATTGCCATGGGAGTCTACATGTGTTTCGCCGGGCGCGGCGTGCTGTACAATATCGTGCGGGTAGCCGGGTATGTGATGCTTGCCACCGCTGTCGGGTATGCGCTGATTTACTTCTTCGGCCCCCGGCGGGATCAGGTACAGCTGGGATATGCCGGGCTGGCAACAGCGGCCGGGCTTATGATCGTATGGATGGCTCCGGCGATCGTAAACCTTTTCCCGATGCTTGCAGGACTGGGCCTGATCGTCGTCGGGCTGACCAACCTGATGCATGCGGCCCGGGAAGAGGGAATGCCTGCCGCATCCAAGGTCGGACCGGTTCTGACGATCGTACTGGGTGCGCTGATCCTGTTTCATCCCGGCGCCATTGTGAACGCTGTGGTGATGCTGGCAGGAATTGCGCTGATCCTGAACGGACTGTCCGAACTGGATATGATCCGCAGGATCTGGTAAACAAAAAAAAGGAACCGGGAAGACATCGCGCTTCCCGGCTTTTTTTATTGGTTCGCTTTTATTTCACGTATTCGTAACCGGCGTCAGTGACAGCTTTGCACAGGACTTCCTCAGAGACCTCCTTCGAGAGCTCGAGGACGGCATTGTTCTGTTCGTGACTGGTTACGGCACTGACAACCCCGTCGATGGCTTCCAGCGCCTTTTTCATGCGGGCTTCACAGTGGGCGCACATCATGCCGTTGATTCTGATGGTTTTTGTCATGGTCTTTTCCTCCTTCGGTTTCGTTGCTTTCTGTTCCAACCAGCTGACCGGAAAGAGCAGAAAATCATTCTCCCTCAATCTATCCCCAATTCCGCCGCGTGTCAACCGGGCGAACCGGCGATTTTGGGGTTTTTTCAGGAAGATGATTGCGTTTTGTCCGGGAAATTTCTATAATAGGCGGGTAAATGCACCATGCAGGAAGGGGGAAGACCGTGCGGAGGCGGGACCGGAATCAGTACATCTTTGCGCCTGCCGGAAGGCACAGAGACCGGAATCACGGCTTCGGGAAAGCTCTGGCCGGCGTGCTGACACTCCTGATTGCAGGACTGCTGATCACGAACTTCATCGTCTCCAATCAGGTCCGGCTGGAAAAGGTGAACCTGACCATCCTGAATCTGCCGGCGGATCTGGAACAATATTCGATCCTGCATCTGAGCGACCTGCATGGGGCGGAGCTGGGAGAAAAACAGAAGGCGATCCGGACCGCACTGGGGAATACCCGATACTCCTGCGTGATCATGACCGGAGACATGCTCGGAGACAATGGAGACGTGCAGCCCGTGCTGGATCTGATCGCGCTGATGCCGGAGGGAACGCCCAAGTATTATATTCCCGGCGACACAGACGGGCCTTTCCTGGATGACCGGGCACACGGAACCCTTTCCATTTATCAGAACTGGGCGGAGAAGCTGACTGCGGCCGGCGTGATCCTGCTGGACCGGCCGGTATCTGAAACAAGAGGCAAAGGGACAATCTGGTTTGTACCGGAGGAAGTATACACGCTGAACCTGGAGCGGATGCGCGACGTATACTCGGGACAGCTGGCAGAGATGACCCGGAGAGCAACCGCACAGGACGCAGACGACGCTGCCAGGCGGCGGGTGCTGGAATATGAGATGACGCGGCTGGACGCGCTGGCGGAAACCAAAGCCCTCTTTCAGCCGGAGCATATTCAGATCGTTCTGACTCATACACCGCTGACGGAGGACTATGTGCGGGACATGGTTACCTGGGGCGAAAAAGAAGACTTTTATTCCATGCGGTATGCCGGGCTGATCCTGGCGGGACACTACAATGGCGGCCAGTGGCGGATTCCGCTGAAGGGAGCGGCTTACGTACCGGAGCTGGGGTGGTTCCCGGAGGACCGGCTTGTGCAGGGGCTGAGCTATCTGGAAGGCATTCCCCAGTACATCAGCCCGGGCCTGGGATCGGATCCGCACTATCAGCATCAGCCGGGGCGGATTTTCAATTCGCCAACGATCACGCTGATCACGCTGACCAGGAAAGCAACCAGATAATGACTGACGGGGAGTCTGCCTTTTTCAGCCGGGACGCTGCCGCCCCGTGACCGGGGGAGCTGAGCGGGGCCATGGGGGACAGACCGGTCTGCGAGAAATGAAGCCTGAACAGGGAGGAGAACCCATATGAAGATTTCCAAAGCCTTCAGGGACGCCTGGAATGCATATACCCGATCCATCGGCGGAACCCTTGTTTTTCTGATTACGGAAGGATGCCTGACGCTCATCTGCCTCGCACCGCTTCTGTTTCTGACAAAGAAGGGAATGGGTCCGGGCGCCTGGCTGACCCCTGTCCTCTGGATCTTCGTGATGCTGCCGGCCCGGATGAATGCTGCCGGAGACATGCAGAACGCCCTGCGGGGCGGCAGCCTTGGCAGCCGCGTTCTGGTGAAAACCGGGAACTATGGCGCGAAGCTGATATGCGGGCTGAAACGGCTGGGCTTTCTGCTGCTGTGGGGCGCGCCGCTGGTCGCTCTGCTGACAGTGGGCTGGCATCACTTTGCCGGGAACACGGACAGCTTTACGGTACTGCGGATGATTAAGAACGACCTGGGGGGCGGGGACCAGATGCGCGGGCTCCGGAACCTGGGGCTGACCCTGGCGGGAACGCTGGTGGTCCTGATGCTGGGATGTGCCTTTCACAGCGGCGCCCGGCATGCCTTTGCCCGGGGCAGGAAAGAGATTATAAACGGACATCATGGAAAAATCTTTCTGAGCTGGATGGTGAGCCTGGTATGCCTGCTGCCCGTTGTGACCGCAATTTGGGTGGTAGCCGGCCGGTATATGCCGGTACTGAAGGACCTGAACGGGCTGCTGCTGAAACGGGTCAGCCTGCCATCAACCCGGGAATCGATCATGATTCTTGCTGCCGGTGCGGTGGCGACATTGCCGCTGCTGCCGCTGCGGAGCCTGATTCCTGCCGCTTATGTGAACGGCCTTGAGGAGGGAAAATGAAGGTTCGCCTGGATCGCTGGCTGTCCATGCTGGGCGTTTGCAGCCGCAGCGAAGGAAAGGACCTGATCCGAAGAGGTGCCGTGCGGGTGAACGGACAGGCGGTCCTGGATCCCGGGGCGGCTGTGGAAACGGAAAGGGATACGCTTGCGGTACGGGAGCAGCCGGTAGACGGCCGGGTGATCCGGCATGTTATGCTGCATAAGCCTGCCGGGCTGCTGACAGCGGCCCGGGACCGGAAACAGCCTACCGTGATGGATCTGCTGCCGCCGGTATACGGGAGCATCGGGTGCATGCCGGTGGGACGGCTCGACAAAGATACGACGGGACTGCTGATCCTGACCTGCGACGGGGAGATGAATCACCGGCTGCTGGCACCGGGAAGACATGTGGATAAAGTATATACAGCCCGGGTGGCCGGCAGACTGAGCGAAAAAGAACAGCGGGCCTTCGCGGCGGGAATTGTGCTCAGCGATTTTACCGCGGAGCCTGCGGAACTTGAAATTCTGACCGCGGGGGAAGATTATTCCACCGGCCGGGTGACTGTGAAGGAAGGCAAGTTTCATCAGATCAAGCGGATGTTCGCCGCGACGGGACATGAGGTGCTGACACTGCATCGGAGCCGCTTCGGGCCGATCGGACTGCCGGCGGATCTTGCGGAAGGATGCTGGCGCGAACTCAGCGGGACGGAGCTGCAGAGCCTTCGGAAAGCCGCCGGAATGGAATAAAAAACAGGGATTATCAACAGGCGCTTCCGGAAAGGCGGGAGCGCCTGCTTCGCTGGATTCAGGTAATGACAGATTCCTCTTTTTGTGGTATGATGGCGCCGTGTTTTCGGATGAAGGGAGGGGCTGCAATGAAGAGACGATTCTGTGCCTGGCTGTGCGCCGCGGCACTGACGCTGGCCCTGCCCCGAACCGGCGCGCAGGCAGACCCCCTGCCTGCCCGGGATCTGATTTACAGAACTCCGAATGAGGAAAGTGAAGTTCTGTGTGAACATGACTTCTGTTTCTGGCAGCTGAACGAGGGGGAGATGGACGAGGATCTGGTATGGCAGGTGCTGACGCAGCCGCTGACCGTGCTGCAGGGAAAGCAGCGGGAACAGATCCGGGTCCGGGCCAGGCCGGAGGAAAAATGCGAGGAATATGTGGGGATCGTGACCTGCGCAAGCCAGGGCGTACATGTGCTGCGTCAGGAAGGCGAATGGACGCTGATTGAAGCATACTCTTCGGCGGAGGAAGGGTCCAGGGTTCAGGTCTGGGCCACCCGGTTTCAGGGATATGTAAAAACCAAACTGCTGAAAGAGCTGCCGGTGGATGACGAATACGGAATCGTGATTGACAAGCTGCAGCAGCGTCTCTATGTATACAAAAAGGGCCATCTGCTTTCCACGCTGCTGTGCTCAACAGGCTTTCCCCGGGAGGATACGCCTTTCAACGAGACACCGGCAGGCGAGTTTGCGATCGTGAGCTGGGTCGGAGCCTTCTGGGCAGGCAATCTCTACTGCGATAAAGCGCTGCGCATCAACAGCGGAATCATGCTGCACGAGGTACCCTGCACGATTGAGACGGATGAAGCCACGGGAGCGGAAAAACGGGATTATACCCGGTGCGAGCGCTATCTGGGGGAGAAGGCCAGCCACGGGTGCATCCGCATCCAGAAGGAGCTGACCCCGGAACGGGTGAATGCTGAGTGGCTGTGGAAGAATCTGAGCCGGAAGCCGGTGACAAAGGTGATCATCTGGGATGAAATCGGGCGGCAGCTGGGGTATCCGGATGAAGACTATCCCCTGTATTATAACCCAAAGGGCGGGAAAAACTATCATTCATCGGCAAACTGTGTGCTGGTGAAGGAAAAGTTCCGGCCGCTGACGGCATTTACCTGGGATGAGCTGGAAGAAGAGCCATACAGCAAACTGAAACCATGTCCGGGCTGTGCTCCGCAGCTCCGCCGGGACGGGATCGATACCGTCAACGAGAAAAACACGCGGAAATGAACCTGTCAGATGTTCCTGAAAGCCCCGGAAAACCCGGGCGTGCCTCGAAATACGTGGAAAGACCACAGAAGGAAGAGGGGATGCAGATGCAACTGATCATACCGAAGAGCTACAACCCGGTGCTGGATCTGCGGGACACGGAGATCGCCATCAAGCTGGTAAAGGATTTTTTTGAAGCCGAACTGAGCCGGGCCCTGAACCTGACGCGGGTTTCCGCGCCAATCATGGTGACACCGGAGAGCGGGCTGAACGACAATCTGAATGGCGTAGAGCGGCCGGTTTCATTCGACATCAAGGAAACAGGGCGGCAGGCGGAGATCGTTCACAGCCTGGCGAAATGGAAACGTCAGGCCCTGAAGACCTACGGCTTTCATCCGGGAGAAGGCCTCTATACGGATATGAACGCCATCCGGAGGGACGAGGAGACGGACAATATCCATTCCATTTTTGTGGACCAGTGGGACTGGGAGCGGATCATGGCCCCAGGAGAAAGGAATGAGGCATTCCTGCGGGAGATCGTGAAGAAGATCTATCTGACCCTGCGGAAAACAGAGGGATATGTCTGTGCGCATTATCCGCATATCAAACCGGAGCTGCCGGACGAAATCACCTTTGTGACGACACAGGAGCTTGAGGACCGGTATCCGGAAATGGACAGCAAGGGCCGGGAATACATGGCGGCGAAGGAATACGGCGCGGTGTTCCTGATGCAGATTGGAGGAGCGCTCAGGAGCGGGAAGATCCATGACGGCCGGGCGCCGGACTATGATGACTGGAGCCTGAACGGGGATATCCTGCTTTACGATCCGCTGCTGGACATGAGCCTGGAGGTTTCCAGCATGGGTATCCGGGTGGATCCGGAGACACTGCGGAAACAGCTGAAGATCCGGGGATGCGAGGAACGGGCGGAGCTGCCTTTCCAGAAAGCGCTGCTGAACGGAGAACTGCCCCAGACCATCGGCGGCGGAATCGGTCAGAGCCGGATGTGCGTTTACTTTCTGCGGAAAGCGCATGTAGGCGAGGTACAGGCGAGCATGTGGCCGGATGAGGTGGTTGAGGCCTGCCGGAAAGCCAATATACTGTTACTGTAAAAAAGGGGGGAACCAGGGATGAAGACGAAAACAAAACGATGGTCAGCGCTGCTGGCGGGAATCCTTCTGATCCTGACAGCGCTTCCCGTTTTCGCGGAAGAGGGAGCACAGACGCTGCTGCCGGCGATGGCGCTGCCGGAGGCGACGGGCGGAGCGTTTGCCGACATCACGCTGGAGGAGGATCCGCTGGTTGGGCCCCACGGGGGAAACTATCTGCGGACAATAGACGGAACAAAGATTGCATCGGGATATGCGGATCCTTCGATCACGGTGGTGATCGGGCAGGGACGGTTCAATAAAACAAACTATATCTACGCGCGGATCAAAATCGCGAATCCGAATCAGCTTCGTTTTGCCATGGCGGAAGACTCCCTGGAGAAGAACAAGACAACGATCGGCTCCAAGCTGGCCAAAAGAGTCAATGCCGTGATCTCCATCAATGGGGTGCTGGAGGCGGATTATAAATTCAAGGGCCCGGTTGTAAAAGACGGAAACTGGCTGCGGCCGGATCCTGTGAACCCGAAAGCATCCCTTGAAAAGTGGAAGAAGCAGGAAGCGAGGGACACCCTTGTTATTGATAAAAAGGGCGACATGCATATTCTCCGGGAAGAAACCTGGGGAGATGTGATCGACCGGATCAAGGCGATGGGTGACGAGGTGGCGAACGCCTTTGTGTTCGGTCCGGCGCTGATCCTGGACGGGGAGAGGCAGAAGGTCGAATATGAAAGAGGACTTTCCACCACGAAGCCCGCACAGCGTGTGGCGCTGTGCCAGATGGGGGAACTGGAATACATGATCATCACCAGCGAGGGACCGGAGGATCCGGGTTCCACGGGTCTGAAGCTCTGGGAGTTCGCTGAACTGCTGGAAACCTTCGGAGAAATCCAGCAGGCGTACAATCTGGATGGCGGATCCAGCAGCACGCTGAACTTCAAAAAGGGGAACAGCAACTGGGGCAAGATCAACTGTCCGAAGAACAACTCCGAAAGGCCGCTGCGGGATATCATTTATTTTGCGGACGCATGGATTCCGAACAAGAAATAAGGGGAGAACAAGTTGGACGAGTATGTGTTCGTGAACATTCTTGGGCGGCCTGTTACATGGTATGCGCTCTCCATCTGGCTCGGATGCCTCGGAGGAGCGGCGCTTTTCCTATACGAGGGACGGGCACTCAAAAAAAACGCCCTGTGGGGAACGCTGATCCTCGGTACAGTGCTGGGATTGTTCTGCGCAAGGGCGTACTATGTGCTGGCCCGGTTTGAACTGTTCAATGAAATCGGATGGAACCATTTCTTTACCACGGAGGATGAGTATCTGAAAAGCTGGGGGGCGGCCAACGGTGCCGCCTTCTGGGGCGCCGTGGGAGGCGTCTGCCTCGGAGCGCTGGCCAGCGCGAAACTGACGGGCGAAAAGGTCTCCGCCCTGCTGGACGCCCTGGCACCTTCCGCCGCGCTGGCAATCGGGATCAGCCGCTTCGGGGAATACAGCATCGGAGAAGGCATCGGGCCGGATGTGGAAGCGGAAGAGCTGTTTTTCTTCCCGATGGCTGTGGTGAACGAATGGGACGAATGGAAGTTTGCGGTGTTCATGCTGGAAGGGATCGCCGCGGCAGTGATTTTCCTGCTGCTGATGACCCGGGGCCGGAAACTGAAGGACGGATACCGGGCCCGGATGTTCCTGATTTATTACAGTTCAGCCCAGATTATTCTGGAGGCACTGCGGCGGGACAACTTCCTGCGGTGGCTGTTTGTGCGAGTGAGTCAGGTGGCGTCGGCGGTGGTGCTGCTGGGACTGATTGTTTTTGCTGTGATACGCTGGACACGAATTCCCCGAGCGAAACGAATGCCGACGAAAAAGCTGGTTCTATGCTGCACCCTGTTTGCAGCGATGATCGGAGCAATTGTGGCGCTGGAGTTCGCGGTGGACAAGAGCCCGTATATTTCCATGGGAGTCGCCTACCTGCTGGAGGCGGCATGCTGCGGGGTGATTGGGATATGTACGTGGCAGGTTGTAATGAAACACTGAAATCATAGGGGAGAACGGATGCCCGGGGAAGCGGGGAACTGTATGAAAAAGGGACTGAGAAGGGTGCTGAGCCTGGCCTTGGCGGTTTTCACGGGAACGGCCGGGATGGCGGTTGTTCCGGGAAAGCCGGGACGGGCGGAAGAAAGCGTTCCCGTCATGGAACTTCCGGAGGCACGGGACGGCGAGTATGCCATCCTGACCGTGGAGGAAGACGCGGGCATCGGGCCGCATGAGGAAAACTATCTTTTCGAGGCGGGAGAGAAGAGCCCGCACGGATATGCGGATCCTTCCATCACCGTGAACATCGGGCGGGGAAGGGTATACAGTACGGACTATGTATACGCCCGGGTGAAGATCGCTTTTCCCAGTCAGATCCGGACCATGACGTCCGGCACCGGCCTGGCCAAAATGCCGGATGTCATGGCTCACCTGCTGGCCAAGCGCGTGAAAGCGGTGGTGGCGGTCAGCGGCGTGCTGCTGGCGGATAATGACATCCGGGGTCCGGTGAAGCTGCAGGGGAAAGCTTACCGGCCCGACGGAAAAACCAGTGAAAGCAAGACACAGAAATGGCGGGAATCAGGGGCCATGGATACCCTGGTGATCGACGATGAGGGGAACCTGCGGATTCTGGAAGGAGAAACCTGGGGATCAATCCAGGACCAGATTGATGAGATGGGCGACAGCGCCGTGAATGTACTGGCTTTCGGACCGGCGCTGATTGTGGACGGAGAACCCCGGTACGGATACACGAACCGCCAGAAATCCACCCACCGGCATGCGCAGCGGATGGCGATCTGCCAGACCGGTCCGCTGGAATATCTGCTGATTACCAGCGCCGGGCCGGAAGATGCAGGCAGCGAAGGACTGAAGCTGGATCAGTTCATTGAACTGATTGACTCTTTCTCGGATGTGAAAACGGCGTACAACCTGGACGGGGGTTCTTCCTCTACACTGGTATTCCGGAAGGGATCTGCATACTGGGCGAAAATTAACGGCAGTACCGGAAAAAAACGACAGCTGAAGGATATTATCTATTTCGCGGACGCATGGCTTCCGGAGGAGTGAGGAAAGATCAGCAGGGAAGTATATCTGATTGTCGGACTGGGAAATCCGGGAGCTGCGTACGAGCATACGCGGCACAATGCGGGATTCGATACCATGGCGCAGCTGGAGAAGCATTATCAGGTGACCCTGGGGCGGAAGATGCTCCAGGGCTTTTTGGCTGAGATTACTGACGGAGAGAAGAAGATTGTGCTGTGCGAGCCCCAGACATATATGAATGCCAGCGGGGAATGCGTGGCGAAGCTGCTGAGATGGTATCATGCGGAAAAGGATCATCTGATGGTGATCTATGATGATATCGACTTGCCGCCGGGCAAGGTCCGGGTGCGGAGGAACGGAGGCCCGGGAACCCATAACGGGATGCGGAGCATCGCCGAGCAGCTGGGAGATACGGACTTTCCCCGGATCCGGATCGGAACGGGAGACCGGCCGGAAGGCGGGGATCTGGTGAGCTGGGTGCTGGGGCATCATGATGCGGAAACGCAGAAGAAGATGGACGCCGCCTTTACCCGGGCGGCGGAAGCCGCAGCGGCATGGGTGGCGCATGGGATCGATGAAGCCATGCGGATCGGAAACCAGGGCTGAGGCGCCTTTCGGAGAAAACCCGGCAGGGGAGGAGCATGCCCGGAATACGGCAGGGAACATGGTTCTGATGCCGGATCCGGGTTTTCGGAAGTAAAGGAATACAACAGTGAAGTTATTGGATTGGCTGGAGATTCCCGGATGGGATAAGATTGCTGGGACGGAAGCGGGATCACCGCTGCTGGTTTCCGGCACGACCCAGGCGCTGACGGCGGCGCTGGCGGCAAAGATGGCGGAAGACGGACGCCGGGTGCTGGTCGTGGCGGAGCATGACATCCGGGCGGCAAAGATGGCGGATGATGTGCGCCAGTGGACCGGTGAGGACTGTCCGTTCCTGCCGGGAGGCGAGATCGATCTGACCCGGGCGGCGGGAAGCCAGGAGAGCAGCTGGCGGCGGCTGGCAGCACTGAGCACCATCGGCGGCAGGCGCGGGCAGGTGCTTGTGACCAGCAGTGAGGCGCTGATGCAGCGGATGGGACGACCGGAGCCCTTCCGGCAGGCGTGCTTTACCCTGCAGCCCGGAGACCGGATGCCGATGAATGAACTGGTGAACCGGCTGGGACGGATGGGATATGAACGGGTGGGTATGGTTGAGGGTAAGGGGCAGTTCGCGCTGCGGGGCTCCATCCTGGATCTGTACCCCCCGGCGGGAACGGAAGGAATCCGGATCGAGTTTTTTGATGATGAGGTAGACAGCCTGCGGACGTTTGACTGCATCAGCCAGCGCAGTCAGGAGCGCCGAATGGAAGTCCGGATTACTCCGGCGAGCGAAGCCATGCTGACTCCGGAAGAGGGACCGGCTGCCGCTGCGCGGATGCGAAAGGCACTGCGGGAAATGGCAGAGGAACCCGAACAGGAAAGCATATTGAGGCCGGATCTTCCCCCTCTTCCGGAGACGGAAGAGGATGAAGTTCTCTTCGATACGGAAATCGCCCCGAAGGTCCGTGAAAATGCCTTCAAAGAACGGGAGAGCAGTGAGATCGACCGCCGGCGGGCACGGCTGATGGCGGATGCGGACAGTGTGGAAGCCGGCGTGCCTTTCCGGCGGATGCGGAGCTGGATTCCGGTGCTGACGGAAAGCAGCGCAAGCCTGCTGGAATGGTTCCGGCCGGAGCGGATTCTGCTGTGGGAACCGGACCGGATCCGGAACCGGACGATGGAACGGCTGAAAGGATTCGGGGAAGATCTGCAGAATGCCGTGGCCCGGGGAGAAGCCGTACCGGCTCAGGAACGCCTGCTGCGGAGCTGGGAAGAATCCCTGGAGGAAATGACAGCCTGCCCGATGATTGCCGCGACGGAAATACCGCTGGGCCTGGGCGGAATCAAACCCGTGGAGACAATGGATCTCGAAGCTACGGGACTGCAGGGATACCAGGGGCAGATCCGGCCGCTGAAAAATGATCTGGCGGCCTGGCGGGAGAAAGCATTCCGGGTGATGCTGCTCAGCGGCGGCGAAGCCCGGGGCCGGCGGCTCGCTGAGAATCTGGCGGAGCTGGATGAGAAAGCCATATATCTGGAAAAAACAGAACAGGAAACCGTGACAACCGCAGCAGCAGGTCAATCCGGGAAAGGCACAGGACCGGAAACACGAAGAAATCCGGAGCGGACGGGCGTTCCCCTGATCCTGCCCGGCACGCTGAGCGGCGGGTTTGTGCTGCCCGGCGGGAAAGAAGTGCTGGTCAGCGATGCGGACATCTGGGGTGAAGGATACCGGAAAACCCGAAGCCGGAAGCGGACCGGTGAACGGATCTCGACCTTCACGGATCTGAAGGTGGGCGACTTTGTCGTACACGAAGATCATGGCGTCGGCATTTATCAGGGCATTACGCGGCTGCAGAGCGAAGGGACCTGGCGGGACTACCTGCTGATCCGGTACAATGGAAATGACCGGCTGTATGTACCGGTGGAACAGCTGGAGCGGGTGCAGCGCTATATCGGAAACCCCAACCAGCCGCCGAAGCTGAACACCCTTGGCGGCGGAGAATGGGCGCGGCAGAAGGGCAAGGTCCGGGAAAGCCTGAAAAAACTGGCTTTTGACCTGAAACAGCTGTACGCGGAACGCAGCATGAAGACAGGTTTTGCCTTCAGCCCCAGTGGCGCATGGCAGCGGGAATTCGAGGATGAATTCCCCTGGGAGCTGACAGCCGACCAGAAGGAAAGCTGCCGCGAAATCGAAAAGGACATGGAGAGCGACCGGACGATGGACCGGCTGCTGTGCGGGGATGTCGGATACGGCAAAACCGAGGTGAGCCTGCGGGCGGCTTTCAAAGCCGTGGCGGACGGAAAGCAGGTGGCCCTTCTGGCACCGACCACAATCCTGGTTCAGCAGCACTATAACACCGTGCTGAAGCGGTTCCACAATACCGGAGCGCGAATCGATTACCTGAGCCGGTTCCGGACACCAGCGGAGCAGAAAAAGGTGCTGGCTGACGTGGCGGAAGGAAAAACCGACATTCTGATCGGCACACACCGGATGCTGGCAAAGGACGTGAAATTCAAAGATCTCGGGCTGCTCATCGTGGATGAAGAGCAGCGTTTCGGCGTAGCTCACAAGGAGGCTATCAAAAATCTGAAAAGGCAGGTCGATGTGCTGACCCTCAGCGCGACGCCGATTCCCCGGACGCTGCATATGAGCATGACGGGCATCCGCGACATGAGCGTGCTGGAAACACCGCCGGAGGAGCGGATCCCCGTGCAGACGGTGGTGACCGAATACTCGGACGCGGTGGTCCGGGATGCGATTCTGCGGGAGATGAGCCGGGGCGGGCAGGTGTACTTCCTGTACAATCAGGTGAAAAGCATCGAGCGCTTTTATGCACGGCTGCGGGCGCTGATCCCGGAAGCACGGATCGGCGTGGCTCACGGACAGATGAAGGAGCGCGCTCTTGAGGATGTGATGATGGACTTCTATGCCGGCAGCTATGACGTGCTGCTGTGCACGACAATCATTGAAAGCGGTCTGGACGTTCCCAGCGCCAATACGCTGATCGTTTATGACGCGGAGCGGTTCGGACTCAGCCAGCTGTATCAGCTGCGGGGCCGGGTCGGACGCAGCAACCGGCAGGCATATGCCTACTTCACGGTGAGGACGGACCGGATTCTCAGTGAAACCGCGCAGCAGAGACTGGAGGCCATCCGGGAATTTACGGAATTCGGAGCTGGGTTCCGAATTGCGATGCGGGACCTGGAAATCCGCGGAGCCGGAAACATCCTCGGGCCGGAGCAGCATGGGCACCTGGCTACGGTGGGATACGACATGTATTGCAAGCTGATGGAGGAAACCCTCAGCGAGGTGGGCCAGGGCACGCCCCGGCGAGAGCTGGAAACCCGGGTGGACCTGCGGGTGGATGCTTACCTTCCCGGGGACTATGTGGCTGATGAAAAGCAGCGGATGGAGATGTATAAACGGATTGCGTCCATCCGGACTGACAGTGACCGCGCGGAAGTCATCGATGAGATGATCGATCGATACGGCGATATCCCGGCAGTTGTGGAAACCCTGCTCGATGTCAGCCAGCTGCGCGCCATCTGCAACCGGATCGGTATCAGTCAGGTCGCCCGGACACGCGGCGGAGCCGCCCTGCGCCTCGATGAGAAATATATTCCGGATCCGGCCATGCTGATTCAGGCCATGGCAGCGGCCTCTCCGGCCCTGAACTTCGGAACCGGCGGGCGTCCATATATCCTTTACCGGACAAATCTGAATTCAGACCGGGAGATGCTGGATGCCCTGCTGAGAACCATGAAGAAACTGACGGAAGCACTGGAAGCCCTGCAGGAAGCCGCTTCGGAAGAAGCGGCAAAAGCAGAAAACAGACCGGCCGGAACGGCGGAGGCAACAGAAAAAAGATGAAGAACGATCCGGGACGGAGCGGATCCGACGGCATCAATCCGGATAAAATGCCGGAGAAACGGGCCGGACAGGCGCCGCATCCGGCGCGCCTGATCCGGGAAGTCCTTCTCCAGATCCTGTATCCGGAAGGCGCAGTCTGTCCCGGTTGCGGGAAGATTTCCGACGGGGAGTATCTGTGCCCGGCATGCCGGAAAGAACTGGAGACAGGGGAGATGCTGGATTCCTGGCATCTGCGGGATCTGCACGGCGTACCGGCCTGGAGTATCCGGCCTCACCGGGGACTGGCCAGAAAGCTTGTGCTCCGGCTGAAGTACGGCACGGAAGCCCGGGCTGCTGCTGCACTGACCGGCCTGCTTCGTCAGCGGCCGCCGGTTTTCCCGGAACTGTCCCCCAATACGGTAGTGACCTGGGTGCCCATGCCGGTGCGGCGGCGGCGGGAACGGTGCATCGATCATGGGAAAAGGCTGGCAGAAGGCACGGCGAGGGAGCTGGGGCTCCCGTGCCGGGAGCTGCTGCGGCGGGAGGGAAACAGTCAGCCGCAGGCCGGACAGAGCATGGAACGGCGGCAGCGAAATCTGAGAAGGGCTTATTCCCCGGCATCAGAAATCTCCTTCCCGGTTTTGCTGGTGGATGACGTTCTGACAACAGGAACCACAGCGGAGCGCTGCATCGATGCGCTGCGGAATGCCGGGGCGGAGGAAATCACCGTTCTGACCATGACCTGGGCATCCAGGTAAGCATCCCGGGACCGAACCCCTGTCCGGGCGCCGGCTGAATTCCTGAAACCCTTGACAGCAGACGGGCCGGGCTGTAGAATAACCCGGTATGACTCGAATGGGAGGACTGTATTCGTGCTTGAATGTATCGTCACCAAGTTTGGTGGCAGCAGTTTGGCAAATGATGAACAATT
>JAFRGU010000023.1 GCA_017433675.1 Clostridia bacterium | reverse complement strand
TCTACGGACTATGTGTTCTCCGGAGAGGGAGAGGAGCCCTGGACGGAGGAGGATCCGTATCAGCCGAAGAATGTGTATGGCCTGAGCAAGCTGCAGGGTGAGATCGCGGTCCGCAGCCTGATGAAGCGGTACTTCCTGCTGCGGACATCGTGGGTTTTCGGTTTGCACGGAAGGAACTTTGTCAGGACGATGCGGCAGCTGGGAAGAGAGCGGAACGAGATCAGGGTGGTGGACGATCAGGTCGGATCACCGACATACACCGTAGATCTGGCCCGGGTGATCTGCAACATGATTCCGACCGAAAAATACGGAATTTACCATGTGTGCAACAGCGGCTGGATGAGCTGGGCTCATTTTGCCGAGCTGATTATGGCTGAAGAAATGCTTCGCTGCAAAGTGACGCCCGTTCCCACCAGCGAATATCCGACACCGGCGCACCGGCCGCTGAACTCCAGAATGAGCACCCGGAAGCTGAACGAAGCCGGTTTCGGCCCCATGCCCGGAGTCGAGGATGCGCTGCACCGCTATCTGCAGGAGCTGGCGGCGGAGCAGAGGGAAGGCTGATTTATACTATACAGGCAGATAATAAAGCGCGCGGATTGTTTCACCCGCGCGTACTTTTTTTCAAAATATGGAAAGAAACCGAAGTCTCAGATGCCCGGAACTGATTTCCCGTTTTCGCAGGCGCGGACAAATGCATTAAACAGATGCTGCTGTACCGGGTGATGCGCAGCCATGGCTTCAGGATGCCACTGAACGCCAAGAACAAAGGGATTTTCCGGATACTCAATGGCTTCAATCAGGCCGTCCGGCGCCTGGGCGCTCATGACCACCCCCGGGCCCAGCGTTTTGATCCCCTGATGATGCCGGCTGTTGACACCCAGCGCACCGGCCCCGACAACGGAAGCCAGCAGCGTATCCGGCAGCACCTGAACCTCATGCGCCGGATCCATGGCGGGCGCATCGAAGCACGGATGGCGAAGCGCTTTCCCGAACTGTGTGTCCAGATCCTGATAAAGCGTCCCGCCCAGCACACAGTTCAGCAGCTGGACGCCCCGGCAGATTGCCAGCACAGGCTTCCGGAGTTCCAGGGCCAAAGAGCAGACGGGAACTTCCAGCGCATCCCGCTCTGGCGTACATTTCCCGCAGCAGGGAAGCTTTTCCTCGCCGTAAAGAGCAGGCTCCACATCTTCCCCACCTGTCAGCAGCAGGCCGTCCACCCGATTCATCAGGGAACGGAGTTCGTTCTGATCAGCGGTCAAAGGGAAAAGCACCGGCAGCCCGCCCGCCCGGAACACACCGTCCAGATATGTCTGATTGATCAGGAGCCTCGTCTGCTCCACAATCCCTGAGGGAACCACACCGACCAGAATCATCCGTTTCACGCTCCTTTTCCCGTCCATTATATTCCGTTTTCTACAGAAAACAAGCCCCGGAAGGAATTCAGGCCGCGATTGAATTGGCTGGGCGGTTATGGTAGACTTGAGAAAACGCTTCGGGTGAGGAGGGCCTGGGACATGCGGGGCAGAGGATGGATTGCCGCAGCGGTATTCCTGGCGGACCGGATCACCAAGCTCTTCGCCGAAAAGTTCCTGAGGAGCGCTGTTACGCTGATCCCCGGTGTGCTGGGGCTGCGGCCGGCGAGAAACACGGGGATGGCCTTTTCTCTCCTGAGCGGGCATCCGGTGCTGCTGGGTATCCTGAGCCTTGGCATTCTCACCGGGGCTTTTCTGGCACTGCGAAAGAAAAAGCTCGATTCCGTGAGTCAGACCGGCCTCATGATGATGCTGGGCGGTGCAGCGGGCAACCTCGCGGACCGGCTTCTGAGCGGATATGTGCCGGACATGATCGAATTCCTTTTCATTCGCTTCGCGGTTTTCAATGTAGCCGATGCCTGCCTGGTTACCGGATGCGGGCTGGTAATATGGAACCTGTTCAGAGGAAAAGAAAATGGATGAGATGATTTACCGCGTGACCGGGGACGGCCGACGGGCAGATGTGCTGCTGAGCGAGCAGACCGGAATAAGCCGCAGCCGTGTAGCGGCCCTGATGGCCGCCGGATACTGCCTTGCAGGCGGGAAACCATGTGAAAAGGCAGGAACGAAGGCGATCCCGGGAACGGAATTTCTGCTGCGGATTCCGGCGCCCCGGCCGGCGATACCCCAGGCAGAGAACCTGCCGCTTGAAATTGTCTATCAGGATGCAGATCTTGCGGTTGTGGTGAAGCCCCGGGGGATGGTGGTTCATCCGGCTCCGGGGCATGAAGACGGTACACTGGTCAACGCTTTGCTGCATCATCTGGAAACCCTTGGGGGAATTGGCGGAGAGCTGCGGCCGGGCATTGTCCACCGGCTGGATAAAGACACCAGCGGACTGATGATTGTTGCGTGCAATGATGAGAGCCAGGCCGCGCTCAGCCGGATGCTGGCTGAGAGACGCATTGAAAAGCATTACCGTACGCTGGTGGAAGGGACGATGAAGGAGTCCGCCGGACGGATCGAGAAGCCGATCGACCGGGATAAAAAGGACCGGAAAAAGATGGCTGTGGATCCCAGCGGCCGGGAGGCGGTGACAGAATGGCGGACACTGGCGGAGGGCCGGGGGTGCACGCTGCTGGATGTTCATATTCTGACCGGGCGGACGCATCAGATCCGGGTGCATATGCGGTCGCTGGGGCATCCGGTATGCGGGGATCCCATTTACGGATGGGAAAAGGGGGTCCATGTCCCCTGCCTGATGCTGCACGCTTATTCCCTGGCATTCTCCCATCCCCGGACGGGGGAGCAGATGACTTTTGAAGCGCCGCTGCCAGCCGATTTTCAGGAAGGGCTCCGAAAAAACGGAATCGGACAGTTCGGGCAGAAAGCATCGGATACGACCATTTCCGGACAATCCCAGGGATGACGGTGCCATTTATGGAAAACAGGAGAAGAGCTGCATGGAAAAGCTGGAAGGAAGCGTGATCGGAACCGTTTTCCGGAATGAGGAAAACGGTTATTCCGTGCTGACCGTCCGGTCCGGGCGCAGCGAGTGCACAGTGGTCGGCGCGCTGCCGGTGCTGAACCCCGGAGAGCAGGGCGTTTTTACGGGGGAATGGGTGGAGCACAAGGCATATGGCCGACAGTTCAAGTGTGCAAACGTTGTGATTCAGATGCCCACGACCCAGCTCGGAATTGAACGGTATCTGGCCAGCGGAGCGATCCGGGGAATCGGCGCCAGTATGGCGCGGCTGATTGTCAAGGAATTCGGGGAAGAGACCATGGAGGTACTGGCGGAGCATCCGGAGCAGCTGATGCGGGTGAGCGGTATCGGCAGAAAGAAGGCTGCCATGATTGCCGAAAGCTTTGCCGAACAGCAGGGGGTCCGGCAGGCGATCATTTTTCTGCAAAGCTATGGCGTGCCTTCCGCGCTGGCTGTCCGAATCAGCGAATATTACGGCCCGCGGACCCGGGAGGTGATTCAGAGGGATCCTTACCAGCTGTGTGACGACCTGCAGGGAGTCGGATTCCGGACAGCGGACCGCATCGGGATTGCGCTCGGCGTGGCGGCGGATGAAGAAAACCGGATTCGATGCGCGCTGAAATATCTGCTGCGGGACGCTGCGGAGGTGAACGGGCACTGCTATCTGCCGGAAACCGAACTGATCCGACTGGCAGCCGGGCTGCTGCAGGTTTCCCCGGACCGATGCGCCCAGGGGATTACACGGCTGCTGCTGAACCGGGAGATGGTGGCAGAGCTTCCAGAGGATGACCCCAGCCCGGCGGACGGAGGGGATGCAAAGCCCATGGAAGCCGATCGCCGTATCTATCTGCCGGAAACCTACCGGGCGGAAAAGGAAGTGGCCCGGCGAATCGTTGAACTTGCGGCGTCCATCCGGCCGGGTGCTTACCGCCGGGCAAGCCAGGAAATCACCAGGTTTGAGAGGCAGAAGGGAATCACCTTTTCTCCTCTGCAGCGGCAGGCAATTATCCAGGTGCTGGAGACCGGCGTTTTCGTGATCACCGGCGGACCGGGTACCGGCAAAACCACAATCATCAACTGCATCCTGTCTCTGCTGGGAAAAGAAAACAAAATTCTGCTGTGCGCCCCAACCGGACGTGCCGCGAAACGCATGACGGAAGCAACCGGCGCAGAAGCGATGACGATCCACCGGATGCTGGAATACGGCGGGGAAGGCGGTGCTTTCGGCCGGAATCTGAACAATCCCCTGAAAGCAGACTGCGTGATCGTGGATGAAGCTTCCATGATTGACCTGCCCCTGATGAAGGCAATGCTGCGGGCGATTGAGCCGGGTACCCGGCTGATCCTGGTGGGGGATGCGGATCAGCTGCCTTCTGTAGGCCCGGGGAACGTACTGGGGGATATCCTGGAAAGCGGAGCGATCTCCAGTGCCCGACTGAAGGACATCTATCGCCAGAGCGAGCAGAGCCGCATCGTGCTGAACGCACACCTGATTAACAGAGGAGAAATGCCGCTGCTGAATGAAAAGGGAACGGACTTCTTCTTTGAACGGAAGCGGCTGCCGAGTGAGGCGGCGGAAAGCATTGTCGGGCTGATGCGGGACCGGCTGCCGGGGTACCTGGGATATCCGAAGGGGCAGGAGCATACGCTGGCGGCCCGGAATATTCAGGTGCTGGCGCCCGGGAAAAAAGGGGAGTGTGGCGTGGGAAATCTGAATACGCTGCTGCAGGAAGCGCTGAATCCACCCGGAAAAATGCCGCTTGAAATCAAATGGGGTGAAACGGTTTTCCGGCTGGGAGACAAGGTGATTCAGACCCGGAACAATTATGATCTGGCATGGTACCGGGAGACGAACGGAGGAGCGGAAAGCGGTTCCGGGATCTTCAACGGGGACGTGGGCTTTATCGTGGAGGTGGATCCGGGGGAGCATACGCTGACTGTACGCTTCGATGATGACCGGGATGTGAAGTATGAAACAGCTGATCTGGAGGATCTGAGCCTTGCCTACTGTCTCTCTGTCCACAAGAGTCAGGGCAGCGAATTTCCGGTAGTGATTATGCCCGTGACGCCCGGGCCGCCGATGCTGCTGACCCGAAACCTGTTTTATACGGCACTGACAAGAGCAAAGAATCTGGTGGTACTGGTGGGAACGGAGGAGACCATCGCGGCGATGGTCCGGAATGACCATGTGGCAAAGCGGTATACCACGCTGGCGCTCCGGATTATCCGGCAGTGCGGACAGCAAACGCAGCTTGTCAGGAAGGGAAAGGTCTGATATAATTCCGGTGTACTCAAACGCCTGAACCGGGGAAGGAAGTGCCGAGCCATGGATTTTCTGAAAACGCTGCTGGCTTATATGGCCGTAACCTTTGTGGTGGCGGTGGAGAGCACCTCCACGCCCGCTGTGACGCCTGTACCGACCCCCGCGCCGGCGAACATTGCAGCGCCGGGAATTGTGGAGATGATTACGGAAGTCCCAACCATGGAAATCACGGCTACACCCACAGTGTCTGTGACACCGGTGCCTGTGCCCACAATTACGCCGAATATGAAGGGATACCACAACCTGCTGCAGGGAGACCGGGGGGATGAGGTCAGAAAACTGCAGGAGCGGCTGATTGAACTGGGGTATCTCCCGGAAGGCTCTGCGGATGGTGCATTCGGAGGGAAGACCCGGAATGCCGTACGGCAGTTCCAGTACTATAACGGACTGACGGTGGACGGAATTGCGGGCCGGACAACGCAGACGAACCTTTTCGAGAATCCGGATGCGGCGCCGAAGCCGACGCCGGAACCCACACCAACGCCTACGGCAGAACCTGCGCCAACACCGGTCTTCACGCCGGCGGCCGAGCAGGAAGCGGAGCCGGCGGCAGAAGAGACCCGGTCAGAAGCTGCTGATGATGAGGCGATGAAGACCGGCAACAGCGGGAAAACCGCCGGGGAGCAGGGAACACCGGAAACGGGCAGAAGTCAGGCGGAAGACACAGCGGAGCCGGAACACAATACCGATGAGCCCGAGCCGACGGAGACGCCTGAACCCACAGTGACTCCTTATGTTGTTGCCGCCCCGACGGAGGTCCCATGGGGAGATGCTATCACGTCTGCTGCTGAACAGAAAACGGAAGAAACAGCGACGCTGAATACGGAAGCAGCAGCTGCCCAGACGGAGAAAACGGACGAGGTTACAGAACAGGCATCTGCACAGGATACAGAGGGCAAACCAGCCCGGGAGACGGAAGAGAAGGCAGACCAGAACGCGGAAGCCGAATCTGTCCAGGATGAACAGAAAAAGACCGGCGAAACAGAAGGAGAGCCCGGACGGGCGGAAGATGTGACTGGAGAAACGGAAGAAACAACCGGACAGAAAGCGGAAGAAGAAGCACAGCAGGCGGCTGAAATTATCGAAGAGGTTGATCTTGATGCTGAGGAGACAGTGCCTCCCACGCCGGAAATCATGGCCGAGCCGGAAAAAATCGAATATGAAGGTCTGGCAGGCTGGGTCATCCTGAATGACAGTGAAACCGCGCTGCAATGGACTGAAACCGAGAAAGATACACCGGTGGTACGGTCTCCCCGGATGGAACGGAAGGATGATGACTACCGGATCAGTCTGGATGATATTGTAAAGAGCATCGAAGAATGGGTGCTGCATGACGAGCCAGACAGCCTGATTCTGGAGGCGCAGGGCTACACGCTGGCTCTGCTGAACGAGAAAAACGGATTTGCAGCCATGGTGGACGGAGCGGAAATCGAGACGGATATGAATGATTTTTCTTTTGAAGAAGGGCATTTTATCCGAGTGGATTTCCTGACCAGAGCCCTGGAAGGAAGCTGGGAGTGGGATGCGGATGAGGAAACCCTGATGATCCGGATTCCGGAAAAAGGGGAAGGTGACATCTATCCCTGAAATCCTGGATGGCGTCGCCTGCCGACAGGAAGAATGGTGAAAACCACTTCCACAGAGCGGTGGATCGATGGGAACAGGAAAAATGTGATGATGGATGACCGGCAGCGGATGATTTGGGCAGCAAGCCGTCAAAACTGCTATTGCGAAAAGGACAGAACTCCTGTATGATACGTGAACCCGGAACAGAAAGTGAGGTGCATCCGGATGAAGACAGTCACGATCAGACTGAGCCTGGTGGAAAATGTAAACAAGTTTGTGAACATCGTGGGACATTATCCGTTTGATATGGATCTGCGGGCGGGAAGACACGTGGTCGACGCCAAGAGTATTCTGGGGATTTTTTCACTGGATCTGAGCAGGCCGATTACGCTGGAAATTTACAGCGATGACTGCGAGGAACTGCTGAAGGAAATCAAGCCTTTCCTGACGGAATAAAATCCGTACATTCGGGAGACGAAAACAGGAAATTCCATCTCAAAAAACGAACTTTCGAAAACAATTCCCTTTTCAACGTTCGAAAACTATGATAGAATTACCCTCGGCTTTTGCAGGCCGGGGGTTTATTATGCCCGGGAAGTGAAAGCGGAGGGAGGAGCCGAGCCATGGAAAAAATCCGCCGCAATGAACGTATGAGCGCGATGATGAAAATATTGTCGGATGCCCCGGGAAAGATGTTTACGCTGAGCTATTTCTGTGAGATGTTCGGTGCGGCCAAAAGCACAATCAGCGAGGATATCGATGCGCTGCGCCAGGCGGCAAAGACATTTGACCTGGGCGCCGTGGAAACCATTACAGGTGCGGCCGGCGGCGTGGCTTACCGGCCGAGGATGAGCCGACAGGCGGCCCGGACGTATATCGAGGGCCTTTGTCGAAAACTCAGCGGGACGGAGAGGCTGCTGCCCGGTGATTTCCTCTACAACTCGGATATCCTGAGCACGCCGGAGATCGTCAACCAGATGGGCCGGATCCTTGCGACGGAATATGCCCAGACGAGACCGGATTTTGTGTTAACAATGGAAACCAAGGGAATCCCTGTGGCATTTGCAACGGCCAATGCGCTGGGGATTCCGCTGGTCATTGCCAGGCATTCCTCCAAGGTCTATGAGGGATCGGCTGTGAACATCAACTATGTCTCGGGATCCGGAAATATCGAAACCATGAGTCTCAGCCGGCGTGCGGTGAAGGAAAACCAGGAAGCGCTGATCGTGGATGATTTCCTGCGGGGCGGCGGAACAGCCCGGGGAATGGTGGAGCTGATGCGCGAGTTCCATGTAGGGGTCGTGGGGATGGCTTTTGTGATGAGCACCATCGAGCCGATGAAAAAACGCATCAGCGGAGAAAAAAGCCTGATGACGCTCGAAGTGCTGGCCGGAGAGAATCCGGAAGCAGTGGTTCGGCCGGCGGCATGGCTGAACGGGTGAAGCCGGAGCGGCGGAGGAAAGGAAGCAGGAGCAGAGCCGTCCTTCAAACGAGGGCGGACCCGGGGGATGACGGAAATGGCTGAGTTTGCAATGAAAGTGGGATTGTGATACTATAAGAGGTAACCTTTCAGGGAAGGAGGGGGAGCCTTGTATCAGATGCAGCCACCTCAGCCGGTTGAGCCCCGGATTCAGCAACCGGAAGAGCCAAAGCGCATGAGCGTCCTGCAGATTGCGCTGATCATTGTGGTGATTGGATTTGTGGTCTGGTATCTTGTGACTGCCCTGACGCCGGAGGCGGAACCCTACGGAAGGATAACAGCGGGAACTCTGGGATCCCGGTACAGCGGGGATTGTCTGGTGATTCGGGATGAGACTCCCTATGACGCGGAGGGCCTGACCAGCATCGAGTACATTGCTGAGGAAGGCGTCATGATCTATCGGGGAACGACCATCTGCAATGT
>JAFRGU010000022.1 GCA_017433675.1 Clostridia bacterium | reverse complement strand
TGGCGGAGGAAGAGGATAATTTGCTGAAGGTACAGAAAAAAAGGAAACCCGGATGGAGAAAAAGGCTGCCGGCGCTGCTGCTCGGGATGATCATCCTGGGCGGAGGTCTGGCCGTTTATGCTCTGAAACGCGAACCGGAAGCGCCTGTTCCGAAAAGAACCGAAACGGGAGGGGTGATTCTGGGAGAGGAACGGGGCAGCCTGACCCGGATGGAGATCCATGTCCGGGGACGGGAGGCCTGGAGCGCCGTCCGGAACCGGGAAGGGAAACTGGTTTCCGAAAAGGATCAGAGCTGGGTGCTGGATGAAGCACTGTCGGAACGGATTGAGGATGCGCTGGAGAACCTGGTGTATGAGGAGATCCTGACCGAAAACCCGGCAGAGTACCGGGAACGGCTGGAGGAATTCGGACTGGAAGAGCCGGAGCTGACTGCGTCCGCTGATTACGCGGACGGAAAAACGATCTCCTTCCGGATCGGAGATGCCTCCGGACTGGAGGATGCGGACTGGCGGTTCATGCTGGTGGATGGGGACGACCGGCTGTACGCGGTGGCCGGCAGCCTGATGGAAGACCTGAAGACGGAGCAGGAACTGCTGCATCCAGTAAAAAAGCCGGAGATTCAGACCAGCCGTCTGGACCGGATCACGATCCGCAGCGGAGATGAATCCCTCCTCATGGAATGGCAACTGGAAGGGCGAATCACAGACCGGAACGCGGCGGACAACTGGATTCTGAAAACCCGGGATATCCGTTATCCCGCCGATGCCGAACAGATCAGCAGCCTCAAAAAAAATGCCGGGAACCTGCAGCCCGGACTGTATGTTGGTGAAGCCACAACGGAGAATCTTGCGGAATACGGGCTGGAGAAACCGGAGCACATCATCGAGATTCACATGGCGGCCGCGACCACAGGCCAGGTAACCGCGGACGGCGTCTATGACCCGGCAGAACGGGAAGCGGAAACTGTCCGCTTCGCAATCGGAAAGCAACGGAACGAGATGACGGTTTATGCGCTGTATGAAGGCGTGATTTATACCATGAATCATTTCACCGTGGCGGCGCTGACTGAGACGGATCCCCGCACCACCCTGAGCAGGCACCCGGTGACGGTACCGATGGAGCTGCTGAGCGGGATAACGATTGAGCGAGCGGACGGAACGAAGGATGAATTCCAGCTGTCATATACTGCGCAGCCTGCCGGAAAGGAAGGGAATCCGGACGAAACAGCCGTTACCTGCACCAAAAACGGAGCAGATTATTCCTATGAGACCTTCTCCGCAGTGTATGAACGGATGCGCGTCGTGACAGTGAGCGGAGAGCTGCCGCCGGGATGGGAGAAGCAGAACAGCCGGATTGTGTATACGTTCCGGACGCTGAACGGGGCTGTCCATACACTGGAGCTGAGTGATTTTGACGCAATGCATGATGCGGTGACCGTGGACGGATATACGCTGTTTTATCTGATCAGGGACGGAATTACAGACCGCATATAAAAACCGCCGGAAAAGGGCGGGTCAAAACGGGATGATGAAAGCCCCTGCCTGCATGAAACGGCGGGGCTTTTCTGAATACATTTCTGCCGGGCGTCAGGGGAGCTTACAGCACTTCGTAACCGGTGAGAAAGCGGTCGTAATAGGTGAGCCGGAGTTCCTGCCCCTTTCGAAAATCCGGGAGCGGGATTTCCATATCCCAGTAGAACATCCGCTCGCGTTCGCCATGCTTGTCCGCTTCACCGAGAAAAATCAGATCACGGAAAGTCAGACCGCCGATGACAGAATCCTCAGAACCCACGCGGTCGAACACCACCGTACATTCATGAGAGCGTCCATGCAGCGCGGAATTGACATGCTTCGCATAGCTGCGGAGCGGCTTCACGGTCATGTCCCAGAGAAAGATCAGCATTCCACCGCCGAAAATGAGCAGCAGTGTTGTCAGCAGAACAGGCCGGTTTTCCTTGTGATCATCGAGAATCAGGGTAACGGAAACCGCGGCCAGAACCACAAAAGCCAGCAGGAGCAGGAAGAACTGACGCTTCGAAATCTGTTTTTTCAGCGCATTGAAATGGTCTTCATGATATAACAGCTGCATGGGGAAGACTCCTTTCTGAAACAGACAGATGATAACAGAAAAAAAGGAGGCTGACAAGGACCACAGCCCAGCAAGGAAGAGGCTACCGCCGAGTCGAGTGGATCTCCAGCTGCCTGTTACACGGGGGGACATTCAGGAAGACGGCAGTATATGATGAACAAAAAAGGCGAACGATACCATTAAAAACGGATAATTTAATAGAAATTTAAGAATTTTTTTGAGAAGTATCTTGCATTTCAAGGAGAAGAATGATAAAATTTCGAAGTTAGCCCGATCGGCTTTCGGGCGGCTGCATGAGTTGAAGAAATTCATGTTCCGAATGGCCGGTCCTACGTCTCTTTGAGCATCGTCCTTCCGCACCTTCCATAAGCGGCAGGGTGATGCTGTTGTGCGCCTGCTTTCACCAGGGGCCAACGTGACTGGATCCGTACCAGCGCGGTGGGTTGCCGCGATGGCGTGGAAACAGACGGTTTCCGGCGGTGCCGGAGGCCGGAAAGCTTTCCCGAGAGGGCTGCAGGGAAAGCCGGAAAGGTTCCGGAGCACTCTCCGGAGCGGTATGGAGAAGGATCCATACCTGAAACCCCATTTGACCTACGGTCAAAGAACTGATGGAGGTGTAAAAACACACATGGCACGCATTGCAGGCGTAGACCTGCCCAGAGAAAAGCGCGTAGAAGTCGGCCTGACCTATATCTACGGCATCGGCCTGACCACGTCGCAGAAGCTGCTGGCGGAAGTCGGCATCAATCCCGACACCCGGGTAAAGGATCTCTCCGAGACCGAAATCAGCAAGCTGCGTGAGTACATTGAGCATCACCTGAAGGTGGAAGGTGACCTTCGCCGTGAAGTAAGCCTCAATATCAAGCGCCTGATTGAAATTGGCTGCTACCGTGGCGTTCGCCATCGCCATGGCCTTCCTGTCCGCGGGCAGAACACCAAGCAGAATGCCCGTACCCGCAAGGGCCCGAAGAAGACCATTGCCGGCAAGAAGAAGGCTACCAAGTAATACGAATTGATGCCCGCATAACGCGCGGGCTACGGAGGGAGAAAAATCAATGGCACCTAAGCAAAAGCTTAAGAAGGTATCGCGGAAACGCCGTGAACGGAAAATCGTTGAACGCGGCGCCGCCCATATCCGTTCTTCTTTCAATAATACCATCGTGACCATCACGGACACTCAGGGCAATGCTCTGAGCTGGGCCAGCGCCGGCGGGCTTGGCTTCCGCGGAAGCAAGAAGAGCACACCCTTTGCCGCCCAGATGGCCGCGGAAACCGCTGCCAAGGCAGCGATGGAGTATGGCCTGAAAACCGTCGAAGTGTACGTGAACGGCCCCGGATCCGGCCGTGAAGCCGCGATTCGTTCCCTGCAGGCAGCCGGCCTGGATGTGAACATGATCAAGGACGTCACCCCCATTCCTCACAATGGCTGCCGTCCGCCCAAGCGCCGCCGCGTGTAAAGTGAAGGAGGACAAACAAGAATGGCAGTGATGAGAGAACCCATCGCCAAGAAGTGCCGGACGTTTGACATTTCCCCGGCGGTTATGGGATACAGCAATAAGAAATCCACCCGCAATCCTAGCGGTACCCGCCGGAAGAAAGTTTCCGAGTACGGCGCCCAGCTGAAGGAAAAGCAGAAGGTTAAGTTCGTTTATGGCGTACAGGAAAAGCAGTTCCACAAATATTACCTGAAGGCTGCACATATGAAGGGCATTACCGGTGAGAACATGCTTCGGCTGCTGGAGCTGCGGCTGGACAATGTCGTGTTCCGCCTTGGTCTGGCGAAAACCCGCCGCATGGCACGCCAGGTGGTTGGACACGGTCATATCCGCGTGAACGGCCAGAAGGTGGATATCCCCTCCTACCAGGTGAAGGTCGGAGACGTGATTACCCTGCGCCCCCGCTCTGCTGAGAGCGAGATGTTCAAGAGCCTGCGGGAAGGCACCACTGTGCTGACCCCCAAGTGGCTGAGCTTTGATGCTCCGAACCTGACCGGCAATGTAGCCGCTCTGCCGACCCGGGAAGACATCGACCTGGAAGTGGCCGAGAACATGATCGTCGAGTACTACAGCCGTTAATGACATAAGGGTCCCAATTTTGAACAGAACCCTTTGTCAGAGAACCAATGAGGAGGGTACCAATGATCGTTGAAATCGAAAAAGCACGGATCGAGTGCGTCGAAGTGGGCCAGAACGGCATGTATGGCAAGTTTGTCATCGAGCCTCTGGAGCGCGGTTTCGGGCACACGCTTGGCAATTCCATGCGCCGCGTGCTTCTTTCCTCCCTTCCCGGCGTGGCTGTTTCCTCGGTGCATATCGAAGGTGTACAGCATGAGTTTTCCACAATCCCCGGGATCAAGGAGGATGTGACGGAAATCATCCTGAACCTGAAGACCATGGCCGTTCAGATGTTTGCAGAAGGACCGAAGACCCTGAATCTGGACTTTCAGGGGCCGATGGAGCTGACTGCCGGCGACATTAAGACGGATGATGAAGTCGAGATCGTCAATAAGGATCTGCATATTGCCACCCTGAATGAGGATGCACATCTGCAGATGCAGCTGACGCTGGAGCGGGGCCGCGGATACGTGAGCGCCGAAAAGAACAAGAATGCCAGCATGCCTATCGGTGTCATTCCCATCGACAGTATCTTCACGCCGGTGAAAAAGGTGAACTACACCGTGGAAGACACCCGCGTAGGGCAGATTACAGACTATGACAAGCTGACGCTTGAAATCTGGACCAACGGCACGCTGAAGCCTGAAGAGGCAATCAGCGGTGCTGCAAAGATTCTGATGGAGCATCTGGAGCTGTTCGTCGGACTGACGGACCAGGTGATTCCGGTGAATATGGTGCAGCCGGAAGAGGATAAGAAGGATAAGGTTCTGGAGATGACCATTGAGGAGCTGGATCTTTCCGTCCGGGCGTACAATTGTCTGAAGCGGGCCGGCATTAACAGCGTTGCCGAACTGGTGCAGAAGAACGAGGATGACATGATGAAGGTCCGGAACCTCGGCCGCAAGAGCCTTGAAGAGGTTCAGCAGAAGCTGGAAGGGCTCGGACTGGGCCTGCGTCCCATCGAAGAATAAGTTTTACAGCACAACGGAATGAACACCGCTGTGCATGACCGAAGGAGGAACAACCCAATGGCTAACCAACGCAAGCTGGGTCGCACGGCTGACCAGCGCAAAGCGCTGCTTCGCAACCAGGTGACTAATCTGATCTGGTATGGCCGGATTAAGACGACGGAGAGCAAGGCGAAGGAAGTCCGCCGGATCGCCGACAAGATGATTACTCTGGCCATCCGCGAGTGTGACAATACGATCGCGACCACGAAGGAAACCCATAACGACAAGGGCCAGCTGGTTACGCTGGAGGTCACCAATGACGCTCCGAGCAAGCTGCATGCCCGCCGGATTCTGATGTCCTATCTTTATGACCTGAAGGAGCCCAGGAAGGACGACGAGAATAAGGCCGAATACAAAGAGCGGACAAAGGATAACCGTCATCCCGTCGTAGAGAAGCTCTTCCGTGAAATCGGGCCCAAATACAAAGCCCGCAATGCCGAAAAGAGCTGCGCCGGCGGATATACCCGCATCTACAAGCTGGGGCCGCGCCGCGGTGACGCTGCCGAGATGGTCATTCTGGAGCTGGTGTAAAACAATTCCGGCCCCTGGTGTCTGTCAACGAATTTGAAACAATAAACTGGATAACACATCAAGCAAGCAAAATGCCTCCCATCCGCACAATGGGAGGCATTTTTGATTTCAGTTTCCGGGTTGCTTTTTTTCAGCCGGATGATATAATCAGGGAAAAGCCAAAGACAGAGAGACGATATGACGCGGGCCGGCAGAGCAAACCCGGAAAGAACCGGGGAGTTTCTGCCGCAAACGGATACAAAGGAGATATTCATGCAGCAGGATACGAGGCAGCAGCAGAACAGGCCGTACGACCTGATCTGCATCGGAACGGCGCTTGTGGATTCCGTTATCAAAGGATTCGATCCAGCGCCTGTGTCCGCATCCGGATACAGGGCAAGGTCCATTACCCTGCATGTGGGCGGGGAAGCGGTCAACGTCTCCATGGCGGCCGCGAAGCTCGGACTGAGAACCGCCATTCTGTGCGCGCTGGGGGCAGATGAAGCAGGAAGTATGATCCAAAGAGCCCTGGAGGCCAGCGGCGTGGAAACAAAGCTGACTGTTCCGGCCCAACAGACACCGGTCACGACGATGTTTGTCCGGGACGATGGCACCCGGAAATCGATCACCAGCGGGGCGCACCGGTTCAATTTCCATCCGGAGCAGGATCCGGCGCTGTTTACGGGGGCCAGAGCACTGGCCCTGGGGTCCCTGTTCCGCGCACCGTTTGATGATCCTGAGATTATTTCTGGGGTGATTCTGCCGGCGAAGCAGGCCGGGGAAACCGTATTTGCCGATACAAAACTCCCCAATTTTTCAAAACTGACCTTGCCGGATCTGCATGAAGTGCTCCCGATGATAGACTACATCACTCCCAATGAAGATGAAGCAAGGTATTTTACCGGAGAAACAGACCCGGAAAAAATGGCGGATGTTTTCCTGAACTCCGGCGTCAAGCATGTAATTATCAAACTGGGGCGTGACGGGTGCCTCCTGAAGAACGAAAAGGAATCGATCCGGCTGCCGGGATATGCGATTGACGCGGTGGATGCGACGGGAGCAGGGGACAATTTTCTGGCGGGACTGATCTCTGAGATCCTGCAGGGAAGGACTCAGGCGGAGGCGCTGCGCTTTGCCAATGCATGCGGAGCGATCTGTACAACGGCTGTAGGCGCCGGGTCGGCACTGCGAAACAGGGAACAGGTACTTCACTGGATCAAAGCCTGATCCATCCATCCTTTCGGAGACGGGGCAGTCATCTTCCACATCGGCATGACGGTTTCCACCGCCGAGAAAACAGTTCCCTTTCGATCAGAACGAACCTCAAACAATAAATAAGGATCGCAAAAATGGACAGATTGTTTCAAACCCATGAAATTCGAAAAAGCAGAACCTGTGATCCCCTTTGGACGCTGACAACGCCGGAAGGGTTGGCTGGGTAAGGTGGTCATCTATATTGAAAACCCGGATCAGACGACCAACCCTGCCTTCTACGAAAAGGCAGCGATGACCAAGACCCAGGCGCAGGGGCTGAGTGATGTGATCGAGT
>JAFRGU010000170.1 GCA_017433675.1 Clostridia bacterium | reverse complement strand
GCCATCAGGGCGGTCCATCCGTTGCCCAGGTTGTAGTCCACGCCGACCTTCTCGCCGAAGGGCAGGGTCCACAGCACGTTGTCTCCGACCCGGGGTTCACTCCGGACGTTCAGGCTCTTGCCGTTCTCCGTGTATACATACATATAGTACCAGGCATGAGACACAGCGGGAACCGCCATCCCGATCATCATCACAAGGGCAACAGCCAGGGTCATCATTTTCTTGGACATTTCCGTTACCTCCTTTTCCGGAGAAAACTCTTCATTCAGAATTCTGCAAGCTTCTCCTGACTGATATTATACAATATTGTGACAGAAATGCAAGATTCCCGCAACATTTTCGGAACAAACCGCCTATGTTCAAATCTGTTTTCTCTTTTCTCCTTGATGTGAAAAATCTACATTGAAGGAGATGATGGGGTGCAGCCACATTATTCTCCGTTTTCCCCCTTCCTCCTTGATGGGTACAATCTACATTGAAAGAGATGTTGCGGCGAAGTCACATTATTCTCCATTTTTCCCATGCCGCCTTGATGGGAACAATCTATATTGAAAGAGATGATGTGGCGCAGCCACATCATCCAAAAATTCCCCTTCCCCCTTGAGGGGGAAGGGGTCAGGGGTTAGGGGTGATCCTTCACAGTCCCGTTGTGACATATGCGCCGTGCATTGCGCCATCCGCCGGATTGGCATACAGAATGGTATAGCTGCCGGCCGAATAATAAAACTGATAAATCCGGGTCCCGTCCCCGGCAGTCCACGCGCTCCGGCTGGTGATGCTTTCCGCCCGGTAATAGGTCGGATAGATCTGATCCATCAGATTCACGATCTCCGCGGCTTCCGGCTCCTGATGCTCTCCGTATACCGAGTCCAGCGCCCCGGTCAGGTAGAGGAAATCCGCGGCCGATCCCGTGGCGCCGAAGTCATACTGAATCATCTTCAGCTGATCCTCATGGAACATGTATACCAGATCGGCCTTGTACCGGCTGACATCCACCGGCAGCAGCGGATACAGGATGCTCCAGCTTTCGTTGATCCGCTCGTTCAGTTCGATGGGCTCCAGCCCCCGCACCTGCTCGCGGCTCATGTTCCACTGGATGCCACCCCGGAAGAAGAAGGCCGCCGGCGCCGGGGTGGGTGTCGCCGCGGGAAGCCCCCACTGGTTCGGAATCGCGCCTTCGGCCAGACCGGCTCCCGCCGTTCCGGATATCAGCAGCATCGCAATCATCATCAGGCACAGCCACCGTTTCATGTTCTTCACCTCTTGCTTTTCTCTGTGCCTATCATACCTTATTGCCTTTTTTTCGTCAATCTTTGGAATCCGGCCGGCTTTCCGCTTCCTTCTGCGCATCCGGAATCAGTTCCGGTCTGTTTTCCGCCTCGCTGTTCCCGGTGCTGTTGGAATCCGGTCTGTTTCTCCGCCGGCTGTCTCCGCCGTCCCCGGAGGGGTCCCGCTCCCGGCCCGGTCTCCGGCTTTGCTGTTCCTCCCCGGCTTCATTTTGCTCGGGTACGGTCTCCACGTCGGCTTCGGAAGCGGTTTCGGAAATGGCCGCAGCCTCTCCTTCCGCTTCGTCAATCGTGGAAACAACTGCCGTCATGCTGTACCGGGTGTTTTCATCCGGCGTGAAGGAGATGTAGACCGGGTATGTGGTGCCCGCTTCCCCGACGCTCCCCAGCGCGGAGATCATCTCAACCCGGCCCTCATAGCTGATGCCCTGGTCCAGGTTCCAGTCCATCTCGACCTTCACCTTCTGTCCGATTGCCAGATCCTCCAGATCCGCCTCCGCCACGTTGGCCACCACCCACACGGCGTCCTTCGGATAGATCACGGCCACGATGCTGTCCCGGGCGATGCTGCCGCCCTGTTCGACGTTCAGCTTCGCGATGGTCCCCTCGATCCCGGCCCGGATCTCGGTCCCGGTCATCTCCAGTCCGTCGAATCCGCCGTCCACGGTTTCGAAGAGCAGCTGACCGCGCTTCACATTTTCCCCGACCTGCACGGCGTACCGGACGATGCTGCCGGTGCCGGTGACCGCCGTGGGCGCAATCTTCGATACGGTTCCCTGCCCGATCCGGGAGGCGGATGCGGTGCTGCTGTCGCGGTAGATCACGCAGCTGTCCCCGACGGCGTACAGCCCCGAGGAAACCAGCACGGTGAATCCGGCGGAGTCCACGGTGGTGACCAGCGCCTCTCCGTGGCTGTCGCTGCGGCTCCGGCTCTGGACGTATACGGTTTCCCCGGGATGGACCGCATCCTCCTCCTTGCTTGCGTAGTCCTTGCTGGTCGTCGCGTAGATGCTGTAGATCCCGTTCCCCTCCATATACATGACCGCGCCGTATTTGTCCGCCAGGGTTTTCGCGTCGTCCCCGGGCTCGCCGTATACCGCGGTCACGGTCCCGTCCTCCGTGGCGTAAACCTTTGTCGTCCGGATCCGGGCGATGACCGTGTCGGCGCTTACCTTCTGCCCGGCTTTCACCGCCAGCTCCTCGACGGTTCCGCCCACCGGGGTGTAGATCTCCGTCGTCGCGCTGGCCTCGACCCTTCCGCTGAAGGAGATCGTATCCGCCAGGGCTGCGCCGCTCATCAGGCAGAGGATCATCAGTCCTGCAATCGCTTTTTTCATCTATCATGCCACCTCGTTTATCTGTTTGCAGCCATCCCGCGCCGTGGCCGGAAAACACGCTTTACATCGCCCGCAGCGCGTCAATCGGATTCAGCCGGCTGGCCTTTCTGGCCGGCACCCATCCGAAGATGATCCCGATGGCGGCCGAGAATCCGAATCCCAGGATAATCGCGTCCACGCTGATCCGGAAGGCCGTTCCCATCACCTGGCTCAGGATCATGCTCAGCCCAAGTCCCAGCAGGATCCCCGCGATTCCGCCGATCAGGCTCAGCAGGAAGCTTTCGATCAGGAACTGCAGCTGGATCTGCCACTGCCGGGCGCCCAGCGCCTTCTTGAGTCCGATTTCCATCGTCCGCTCCGTCACGGTGGTCAGCATCATGTTCATGATCCCGATGCCGCCGACCAGCAGGGCGATGGAAGCGATCCCGGCCAGCAGGCTGGTCATCATGCCCATCATGGTTTTCATCGTATCCTCGATGGCGTCCATCGTCGTGATGGTGAAGCAGTCCTCCTCGAAGGAGAACATCGCGTCCATGGCCTGCTCGACGGCCTCGGAAGCCTTTTCGCTGCCGGCGCCGTCCGCCGAATAGACGGTGAAGCTCTTCACGTCGCTGGTGCTGGTCATCCGCAGCGCCGTCGTGTAGGGGACCAGGATATGCGGCGTTCCCGTCAGCATGGTGGTGATGCTCTCAGTGCTGTCGATGGAGAAGGTGCCGACCACCAGGCAGGAGATGCCGTTGATGTACAGGTGCTCGCCCACCGGATCCACGCCGTAGAAGAAGGTCTCGATCATCTCGGCGTCGATCAGGCATACGTAACTCATGTTGTTTTCGTCGATGAAGTTCAGCGCCCGTCCGCGCTGGACGACCTGGGGATTGGTCAGGAAGTAGTAGGCGTTCT
>JAFRGU010000021.1 GCA_017433675.1 Clostridia bacterium | reverse complement strand
GGTTCTTTGACCTGGCGAATACGATGAAGGATGCCATCAGCCTGGGTGTGGGCGAGCCGGACTTCCGGACGCCTTATCCGATCCGGAATGCGGCCATTAACTCCCTGATCGACGGAGAAACGCAGTATACGCCCAACCGGGGGCTGCTGAGCCTGCGGCGGGAGATCGGGATCTATCTGCAGGGACGGTACGGAATCGAATATGACCCGGAGAGTGAGATTCTGGTGACGGTCGGAGCAAGCGAGGCCATTGATCTGGCCCTGCGGGCCATGGTGCGACCGGGAGATGAGGTGCTGGTGCCGGAACCCAGCTACGTGAGCTACGCACCTAGCGTCATCTTTGCGGGCGGTACGCCGGTTCCGGTGACCACAAAACAGGAGGATGACTTCCGACTGAAGCCGGAACACCTGCGGGCGGCTGTTACGGAGAAGACAAAGCTGCTGATTCTGCCTTATCCGAACAATCCGACGGGCGGCATCATGGAACGGGCAGATCTGGAGCAGCTGGCACCAGTCATCGAAGAGCATGACATGATGGTTATCTCGGATGAGATATACAGTGAACTGGTTTATGACGGGAAGTGCCATGTTTCCTTTGCTTCCATCCCGGGGATGTATGACCGGACGATGACGATCAACGGTTTTTCGAAAGCCTTTGCGATGACCGGATGGCGGGTCGGGTATGTCTGTGGGGCCCGGGAAATCATTAATGTGCTGAACAAGATCCACCAGTACGGGATTATGTGTGCGTCGCGGATGGGCCAGGTGGCGGCGGAGGAAGCCCTGCGCAGAGGCCGGGAAAACGGCTATGAGGACGTCATTGCGATGCGGGAAAGCTATGACCGGAGACGGCGCCTGATGGTGGAGAGCTTCCGGAGCATGGGGCTGGACTGCTTTGAACCCTACGGCGCTTTCTACGTTTTCCCGTCCATCCGGAAAACCGGGCTGAGCAGCGAGGAATTCTGTGCAAGGCTGCTGAAGGAAAAGAAGGTTGCGGCGGTCCCGGGCAATGCCTTCGGAGCATGCGGCGAGGGCAATATCCGTTGCTGTTACGCAACGGCGATCGATAAGCTGAACGTAGCACTGGACCGGATTGCGGCATTCGTGCAAACCGCCTGATCCGGATCTTCCGGTGAAAATCAGCGGCCATTCCGGAAGAAATGTAAACCAGGATTCCGTTTTTTCTGAGATAATCGACATTACAGAAGCTTTGTGGAGAACAGCATCATGAAAAGACTCTTAGCTTTGGCTGCAGCAGCGCTCATGCTGATTCCAGGGACGATTGTTCCGGATCCGGCGAGGGCGGAGGACGAGGAAGACCTTCTGATTGAGGAGGTCATTGAAGAAGTCGTCACCGAAAAGAAGGAAATTCTGGACACGGACGGTTCCTCCATGATTACCATCACCTGTACGGGGGATTTTACCATCGGCGGAGACAGCCGGAAACGGAAGAATATCTTTGAGGACGAGCTGGCGGCCCAGGGCGGAAATATCCATTTCACCATGCAGAACATGCGGGAGACATTTCTGGAGGATGACCTCACACTGGTGAATTTCGAGGGAACGCTGACGAATTCCACCTATGTTCCGGCAAATAAAAAAGAGAATCAGTTTCTCTTCAGCGCACCGCCGGAGTATGTTGCCATGCTGTCGGAAAACGGGATCGAAGCCGTGAGCCTGGAAAACAATCATATCATGGATCACGGGGAAGAGGTCTATGAGGAAACGCAGCGCCATCTGGAGGAGGCCGGAATCGTCTGGAGCAACAGCGAGCACATGGGCGTCTTTGAGATCAAGGGAATCCAGATCGCCATGCTCAGCTACCTGTGCATTGACCGGTATGACAAGCTGTGGGACAAGGTCCCGGCCGATATCGCGGACGCCAAGGCCAGGTACCCCCTGGTGATTGTATCCTTCCACTGGGGGAATGAACTGGATTATGCGCCGACGAATAATCAGATCCGCATGGGACGCCTGGCAGTGGATGCCGGGGCGAATCTGGTGATCGGACATCACAGCCACCGGCTGAACCCGATCGAACAGTACAATGGGGCATATATCTGCTACTCCCTCGGGAATTTCTGCTTCAGCGGAAACTCGAAGCCCAGCGACATGAGCTCTTTCGTATTTCAGATCCGGTATCGGGTGAAGGACGGCGTATGTACAGCGCGCGGCTTCCGCATCATTCCGATCCGCATTTCCTCGAAAACAAGCCGGAACGACTTCATTCCAACACCATACACGTCCGGCTCGAACATCGACTCCGTGCTCTCCACGCTGCGGGCCAATGGGCGGAAGCTGGAATACGCGGTGGCGGAATATCCGCTGGAATGGAGATAAGCTTGTTCAGTAATACCCAGTCTCATCAAATCAGGAGCTTTTTCGCACAAAGCAGATTCTCACAGCATCGGAGTCAGGACCATCGCTCGAAGCGGTGGTCCTGATTTGCATATTCAAACGAACGGAGAAGCCAGTAGGATTTTTTTCTGTACAGACCGGGGAAAATGTGGTTTAATAAGTGCAGGAAACATACAGCCAACAGGAAGGCCTGGATCTCAAAATCGAGAAAAAACGGAGGGAAAACGGAATGAAGGCGTTCATGGACAAGGATTTTCTGCTGAATACGGAAGCGGCCAGGGTGCTCTACCATGAGGTGGCGGAGAAATGCCCGATCATCGATTATCACTGCCATCTGAATCCACGGGAAATCTATGAAGACATCCGGTATGACAACATCACCCAGGTATGGCTGGGAGGTGACCACTACAAGTGGCGGCTGATGCGGAGCGCCGGCGTTCCGGAGAAGTATATCACCGGTGACAGCACGGATTACGAGAAATTTGAGAAATATGCCGAGGTGCTGGGCAAGGCCATCGGCAATCCCCTGCATCACTGGAGCCATCTGGAGCTGCGGAAATTCTTCGGATACGAGGGGATTCTGAATAAAAAGACCGCTCCCGAAGTCTGGAAGCTCGCTAACGAAAAGCTCGCGAGCGAGGGATACACCAGCCGGGGCCTGATCCGCATGAGCAATGTGGAGACCATCTGCACGACGGATGATCCGGTGGACAGCCTGGAATGGCATGAGAAGATGGCGGCGGACAAGACCCTGGAAGTGACGGTGCTTCCGGCCTGGCGTCCGGACAAAGCCATGAATCTGGAGAAGGGGACCTACCTGGAGTATCTGGCGCAGCTGGAAAAGGCGGCAGGGATGCAGATCGCTTCCTTTGCGGATCTGAAAAAGGCGCTGCATGCCCGGCTGGACTTTTTCGCGGCCCATGGATGCTCTCTGAGCGACCACGCGCTGAACTACGTCATGTATGCACCGGCGAGCGAAGAGGAGGTTGAGAAGATCTTCCAGGACCGGCTGAATGGAACCATTCCCACGGCACAGGAGGAAGCCACGTTCAAGTTCGCGTACATGACCTTCATGGCGAAGGAATACGCGGAGCGGAACTGGGTGATGCAGCTGCACTACGGATGCCGCCGGGACAACAACCCGATTATGTTCCGGAAGATGGGTCCTGACACGGGATTCGACTGCGTCGACAACTATGCGCCTTCCGCCCAGACGGCCGCGTTCCTCGGATATCTGGAGGATCGTGGAGAGCTGCCGAAGACGATTCTTTATTCTCTGAACACCAACGACAACGCTGCGATCGATTCGATTCTCGGATGCTTCCAGAGCGATATCGCGGTCGGCCGGATTCAGCACGGATCCGCGTGGTGGTTCAACGATCATTTCGACGGGATGAGCGAGCAGCTGAAGAGCCTGGCGAACCTCGGATACCTGGCTGGATTCGTGGGCATGCTGACGGACAGCCGCAGCTTCCTGAGCTATCCGCGGCATGAGTATTTCCGGCGCATTCTCTGCCGGATCTTCGGCGAATGGGTGGAGGACGGATTCTATCCCGAGGACATGGAGACGCTGAAGGAAATCGTCGGTGACATCAGTTACGGGAACGCGAAACGGTATTTCAATTTCCGGAAATAAAGGAAATCATTTTTTGCGAGGCAGAGCCTGAAGGCTCTGCCTCCTGCTTTCCGGCGGCCTGATGTCGCGTCGATCCAATCAGGGGAAGCCATCCGGGGAAATCAAGAACAAAAACGGAAAGTTTTCATTGACTTTTGCAGCGCAAAATCGGTATAATAGATTCGATTTCCGGAGAATTGAATCCGGAAAAATCGTGAAAAGAAAAAAGGAGGGAATGTCATGGACGCTGGGAGTAGCAGCGGCGTGCCGGTTGGGCGAAGACGGCGGGACTCGGGCGTCCTGGCGCTCCTGTTCCCCTGAATCATATGCGCTGAAGCTTCAGGAACGAATGCATGCATGTTCGGCCTTCTGAGCTTCTGCACGCCTGACCCGTATGCCAAACTCCCCCACAACGCCAGATGCCTGGAAAAAGGATGGCGAAGGGGTTCCCTGAACAGCAGGGATTCCTCTATCCGAAAAAAGAGGAGGAAGGAAGCATGACGGAGCATAATGTAACGGTAGAAAACACCCTGCAGGTGCTTCTCAAAGACAAAAAATATACGACGGTACGGGATATCCTGGTTACCATGAATCCTGCTGACATTGCGGCTGTGTTTTCCGGGTGCAAGCCGGAGCAGCTGCCGCTTCTTTTCCGTCTGCTGCCGAAGGAACTGGCGGCGGAGAGCTTCGTGGAAATGGAGAGCGACGAGCAGGAGACCCTGATCCGGGGCATCAGCGACAGCGAGCTGAAGCAGGTCATGGACGAGCTGTACGTTGACGATGCCGTGGATATCGTCGAGGAGATGCCGGCCAATGTCGTGCAGCGGATCCTGGCTCAGAGCGATCCCCAGATGCGGAAGGAGATCAATGAGATCCTGCAGTATCCGGAGAATTCAGCCGGATCGGTGATGACGACCGAATACGTCAGTCTGAGCCCGAACATGACCGTCGGAGATGCGATTCTCCGGATCCGCCGGACCGGCGTGGACAAGGAAACCATCTACACCTGCTACGTGCTGAAGAATCGGCTGCTGATCGGTACGGTCAGCGTGAAGAGCCTGCTGCTGGCGCCCAGCGACATGCAGACCATCGACAGCGTGATGGAAAGCGGGAGCGGGGTCATCACCGTGAACACCCATACGGACCAGGAAGAAGTGGCCCGGATGATGAGCAAATACAATTTGCTGGCGATCCCGGTGGTGGACGGAGACAAACGGATGGTAGGTATCGTCACCTTCGACGACGCCATGGACGTCCTGGAAGACGAGACCACTGAGGACATGGAGATCATGGCCGGTATGACCCCGAGCGACAAGACCTATCTGCGGTCTTCGCCCTGGGATCTTTTCCGGCACAGGATTCCCTGGCTGGCGCTGCTGATGGTTTCGGCCACCTTTACCGGGCTGATCATCACCAGCTTCGAGGAGGCGCTGGCCGCTCAGGTGGCCCTGACAGCGTTCATTCCGATGCTGATGGACACGGGCGGCAACTCCGGATCCCAGAGCTCAGTGACGATTATCCGTGCCCTGAGCCTGAGTGAGCTGGAATTCGAGGATCTGCCGAAGGTGATCTGGAAGGAGATCCGGACGGCGGTGATGTGCGGGCTGGTGCTGGCGCTGCTCTGCTTCGGAAAGATCATGCTGGTGGATCGGCTGCTGATGGGGAACGATGAGGTGACGATTCTGGTGGCGGCGGTGGTATGCCTGACAATGGCCATCACCATCCTCTGCGCCAAGATTGTCGGATGTACGCTGCCGATGGTCGCGAAGAAGCTGGGATTTGACCCGGCCGTGATGGCCAGTCCCTTCATTACGACGATCGTCGACGCGCTGAGCCTGCTGGTGTACTTTGGAATCGCGAAGACCCTGCTGGGCCTGTAAAGGCAAACGAGACGGGATCAAGCACAGGAAAAAGGAGAAAGCCGATGGCCAACAGTACGCGGAAAAACACGATGTACAACATGGCTTACCGGCTTTTTTCCGTGCTGCTGCCACTGGCCACGGCCCCCTATCTGGCCCGGACAGTGGGAACGGACGGGGTCGGGCTGTATTCCCACGCCTGGAGCGTCAGCTATATCTTCTGCCTGATCGGAATGCTCGGACTGAACGACTACGGCGTTCGTGCCATTGCACGGGTGCGGGACAACCGGGACCAGCTGGACAGGACGTTTTCCGGAATCTGGCAGATGCAGCTGATGGTCGCCGGTGCCACGCTGATCGGGTGGCTGGGATATGTATTCCTGGCTGCGGGGGAGGAAAAGGAGATCGCTTTCCACCTGACGATGATGAGCGTCAGCTGCCTGGTCAGTTTCGACTGGTGCCTGATGGGGCTGGATCTGTTCAGGCCGATTGCGCTGCGGAATACCTTTGTGAAATCCGCAGCGGCCGTATGCGTATTCCTGTTTGTGAAGGAAAAGGGCGATCTGTGGATCTACGCCTTCGTATGGAGCCTGGCGACGCTGATCGGGAACCTGAGCTGCCTGCCCAGTCTGCGGGGGCGGGTGAAATATCAGCGGGTGCCGCTGAAGGAAAGCCTGATACACCTGAAGCCATGCGCTGTGCTGTTCATCTCAGTGATGGCGGTGAACATCTACCGGACCATGGACAAGGTCATGGTGAGCCGGATGGCGGGATATGTACAGAACGGCCTGTATGAAAACGCGGAAAAGATCATCTACTGCCTGAGCGGTTTTATTTCTGCGATCGGGACTGTCATGATGCCGAAGATCAGCCACATGCAGAAGAACGGAGAGACGGAGGCGATCCGGAGGCACATTGACCGGAGCATGGATGGCGTGCTGTGCATGGTGAGCGGGATGGCCTTCGGGGTGGCTGCGGTGGCGAGGCCCTTTGCCATCCTGTTCTACGGAGCGGATTTCGCTGCTTCCGGGGAGCTGATGATTCCGCTGGCGTTTACCCTGATCATGATCGGATTCGCCAACGTGATCCGAACCCAGTGGGTGCTGCCCCAGGGGAGGGATGAAATCTTTGTGAAGAGCGTATGTACCGGGGCTGTGGTGAACCTGATCGTGAATACGTTGCTGATCCCCCGAATGCAGGCGATGGGTGCCGTGGCCGGCACCCTGATGGCGGAGGGGACGGTCCCTCTGGTTCAGTGGATCATCCTCCGGAAGGAACTGCCTTATGGACGTTTTCTTGGATATGTGCTGAAATATGCGATCATCGGCGGGATCATGCTTGCAGCTGTTCGCGTAGCAGCCCGGATTCTGCCGTGGGGCGGATGGCTCGGGCTGGGAGTCCAGGTGGCGGTCGGGATCACGGTATTCGGCGGACTTTCGTTCGCCGTATGGAAGATGAAAAGGGAAAGATGATTGAACAATTTCGGAATATCATTCAGCAGTCCAGGCGGATTGTTTTTTTCGGCGGAGCAGGCGTATCCACGGCCAGCGGCATTCCGGATTTCCGGTCTGCGGACGGGCTGGCGGGAATGGCGGAATTATCCCCGGAGATTGTTCTGAGCAAAAGCTTCTTTTATCTTCAGCCGGAAGCCTTTTATGACTATTACAGAAAGTACATGCTTTACCCGGAGGCCAGGCCCAACGCGGTGCACCGCTTCCTCTATGAACTGGAACAGGCGGACCGTCTGCGAGGGATCGTGACGCAGAATGTGGACGGACTGCACAAAATGGCGGGGAATATCCGGGTATATGAGCTGCACGGAAACGTCCATGAAAATTACTGCATGGACTGCAATGCATCCTATCCGATGTCGTTTATTCTGCAGT
Organism: Clostridia bacterium; assembly: GCA_017433675.1. Classification (GTDB taxonomy): domain Bacteria; phylum Bacillota; class Clostridia; order Christensenellales; family Aristaeellaceae; genus Aristaeella. Next base: position 9,501 of record JAFRGU010000021.1, on the reverse strand, counting down.
CTGAAGGGATTCCCCGATGCCCCTGCGGTGGAGTGGTCCGGCCGAACATAGTGCTGTATGGGGAACCGCTGCCCAAGTATGTCTGCATCGGGGCAAGACGGGAAATCACCAATGCGGATACGCTCATCGTCGCGGGGACTTCCCTGGCGGTGGAACCGGCAGCTTCCTTTATCAACGATTTCGGGGGGAAGCATCTGATTGTCATTAACCGGGAAGAAACCAATGCGGACAGTCAGGCGACACTGGTTATTCATGATGATGTTGAGCGCGTTTTTGCCGCGCTGATGAAAGGCATGGAGGGAAATCAGAATGAAGAAGAACGAGCCAAAGGAGAAAAAGGAACAGGAGTGGAGTGACGAGATCCCGGACGATGAAAATGACGAAGCCTATGAAAAAACCTATCGGGATGGAAGCACCCAGCATGAATGCTGGGATCCGGACGCATAACCATGAAGGGAAAAGCAAGGAGCTCCGCGGCGGGAGCTCCCTGTTTTTTTCTGGTTATTCAGGTCCGCTGAAGATTATTCATCGGTGCTGATTTCCTGCGCCGGAAGGGCAGGATCGGCCGGTTTTGCGGCTTTGCCGACAAGTCCGCCGCTGGAGACATTCCGGATGGTTTCCGGAATATCCAGGCCGACGGCCTGCTTCACCGCTTCAAAGGTCTGCAGCATGGTTCCGGCGGTATCCCTGGCCATGGAGGTTGCTCCGCCTTCCCCGAAGAGGATGATTTTCTCCGTTTTGCTCAGAGGCTCGGAGACGGCCCTGGCAATGTCAGGCAGCTTGTCGGTGATCATTTCCATCATCGCAGCCTGACCGTAAAGCTGCATGGCTTCTGCTTTCATCCGCATGGCTTCCGCTTCCGCTTCGCCTTTCATCCGGATGGCTTCTGCCTCCTTCTGGGCCGCATACAGAGCGGCGTCTGCTTCGGCCTGACGCCGGAATTTCTCTGCTTCGGCTTCCGCGATGGCCCGATCCTTTTCGGCGGCGGCCTTCTCGCGGATTTCCACATTCAGCTTCTCCCGCTCAATTTCGACCGCCTGACGCTTCAGCTCGGTTTCCTTTTCCAGTCGGGTCATTTCCGCCGCCGCATGCTCAGTGGCGAAGGTTTTGTTGATCCGCTCCTGCTCGATCCGGTAAGCCATTTCCGCCTTGGCGCGGGCTTCTTCCGTCTCCTGCTTGAAGGCAGCTTTCTGTACCTCCAGATCGCGGTTCTGCCGGGCGATTTCCGCTTCGGCCTGCATCTCGGCGAATTTGGATTCCTTTTCAGCCGCCGCTTCCGCGATTCGCTTATCCTGTTCCTTTTCCGCCACATTCCGGGCTGCCATGGTATCGATGACATTGCCGTCCTTGTCGGAGAAGTTCTGAATCGTCAGGTTGATGATTTCCAGCCCCATGTTGCTCATGTCGCTCATGGCGGCTTTGATGGATTCCTGAGCGAATTTATCCCGGTTCTGCACCAGCTCCGCGATGGTCATCTGACCGATGATTTCGCGCATGTTGCCTTCCAGAACATCCTTGGCCAGGGCTTTGATCTGGTCCGAATTGTAATGGAGCAGCTGCTCTGCTGCGGTGGCGATGGAAAGATCATCGGAGCCGATTTTTATATTGGCGACTGCGTCCACCAGCACGCTGATATATTCCTTGGTGGGAACCGGCTGAGCGGTCTTAATGTCCACCTGCGTCAAGCACATATCCAGCTGGTCGATCCGTTCGATGGCGGGAATGAAGAAAGTCGCACCGCCGCGGACAATTCTGTAGCCGAACTTTTTGGTGGAGACCGTTCCATCCGCATTCCGGACCTTGTAATTCCGGCGCAGCAGGCCGGAGATAATCAGGGCCGTATCCGGCGGGGCGATTCTGTAACGGGGAATGAACTTCAGGAGGATAATCAGGACAATAATCCCGATGAGGATCCACTGCCAGTTACTCTGAAGGAAAGAAAATACGATTTCCATAGCGCGCTCCTTTCAAGAGGTTCGTTTCCGCCGGTGAGCCTCTCTGGCTCGCCGCTGCTTACAGGATCAGTATACCCTGTGCCCTTGCGGAAATAAACGGCGATTCCGGAAAAATACAGGGGAGTATTCTTCGGTTATGGCCTGCAGTGAAGGATTTTTCAATACCCGATCTCGTTCAGAATCCTGTCCATGACCCGCGCGACCCGGAGCGAAAAGGCTTTGGAGACATGAGGGTGCTCTTCGCCGAGAACACATTTGCTCAGCTGCTCGACTTCCAGCATGTAATTATTCGGGGCCTTTACGGTTTTCTCCACCCTGGTGCCGTTCATGATCATGGTGTACGGGATTTCCCCGCACTGATTGAATTCCACCGGAGAAATGATTTCACCCAGGGTTCCGCAGAGACGGAAGCGATCCAGCCGGCCTCGGGGCAGAAGCATGCCGCAATCCAGATTCACCACCGTATCACTGCCGTACAGCAGCAGGGCGGACGTGAACAGATCAATGTTTTTTTCGGAAAACTGCGCTGTCGCAAGCACCTTCTCCGGTTCCTTCTCCAGAAGCCACATGGCCATGCTTACCGTATAACATCCGAGATCATAGAGCGCTCCGCCACAGGTTTCCTTCCTCAGACGGATATCCGTGTCCGGCCTTCTGCCGGTAATGAAGGCGGATTCCATATACCGGATTTCGCCGATCGCGCCGGAGTTCAGTTCCGCCTTCACTGCTTTTACAAAAGGACTGTGCAGATAGGCATAGGCTTCCATGAGATAAACGCCGTTTTCCTCCGCGGCCTGAAACATCTCCGCGGCCTGCTTTTCAGACACAGCCAGGGGTTTCTCGCACAGCACATGCTTATGCGCTTTCAGGGCTTTGACGGTCCACTCGCAATGGAGATCATTCGGCAGCGGAATATAAACGGCTTCCACCTCCGCATCGGCCAGCAGCTCGTCATAACTGCCGTAAGCCTTCTGAAATCCGAAGGTTTTCTGATAGCTCTCCGCTTTTTCCAGCTTTCTCCCGGCAATGGCATGCAGCGAACAGTGCTCCGCCTGCTGCATCCCCGGGATCGTCTGCCCTCTGGCGATGTCCGCCGTGCCAAGAACACCCCATTTTACTTTCCGCATGTCAGAGTCCTCCTTATTCTGTGAGATGATTTTTATTCTGTCCGGCCGCCCGAATGGGACCGGAGCGATTCTGAAACAGGGATTACCTGCCTGCCAAAGGTGTCTTCTTGCCGAAAAAGGCAGCGCATGTCTTCCGGAGAGAGAGCTCGCCATCATCCTCCAGACGGGGAACCAGCCACAGGGTCACCGTAAGACGCAGCGCCACGGAGAGGAGAACCAGGACCTTCACGCGGTCCAGACTGCCGGTGAACCAGCCCAGGCTTTCCCAGGCTTCCAGAAGGGAACCGCCGCAGAGGGTGCCCAGAGCGACCCCAAGCATGGACGTGATGCAGGCGAAGACAGCGATGTAGGAGGGCTTCGCCTCTTCCGGAGAGACCGAAAGCTGCATACTGTTCGAGGCGAGGTTGCATCCGCTCCAGCAGGCGGCTCCGATGAAATTCCGGAGCAGAACCGGCCAGACGCTGCCCGGGACGGAGAACAGATAAAATGCATCCGTGAAGGAGGTGACAAGTGCGGCCAGAAGCATCACGTTTTTACCCCCGGCCCGGTCCATCGCACGCCCCCAGGCGGACATGACCAATACGGTCGCCACGGCGGCCGCCGCATTGCCGAAAACGGTCATCTGCATAAAGGATAAACCCATTTCATTGATGGAATAGCGGCTGAGGTACGGCGCGCAGAGATTGGAAGCAAAGGACCAGGTTGTCCACATGACCACGAGGCTGCAGAAGGGCCGATTTTTGCGCATTGCCTTCAGCACCTCGCCGATGCGCGTTTTCCGTGGCGGATCGATGTACTGCTCCTTACAGAAGCCAAAGCAGAGCATATCCAGCATGCCCAGAACACCGCCCAGCGCGAAGACTACGATATAGCGGTTATAGACCGGCAGCGTATCCAGCATCCAGGCCACCAGCAGGCTGAAGCAGAGATTGAAGCCGGCAACCATCATATCCCGGAAGGAAAACCAGTGCGCCCGGAGACGGAGCGGCGCGAGATCAGAAAACCAGGGAAGCCAGCACACATTGATGACCGAGCCGCAGCAGGAGGAAAGTCCGAGCAGGAAGATGACCGACCAGAGGGGCAGCCAGGTCGGTTCTGCGGGAAGAATCAGCGGTACCAGGCCGAACAGGATCCACAGCGCCCGGGAAAACAATCCCAGGGTCAGCATATATTTTTTACGCCGGTGTGTCCGGTTTACAAGCATCGAGAACGGAATCTGGAGCAACGCCGCCGCCCATGGAATCCCGTTGATCAGGCCGAAAGCTAGGTCGCCGGCGTGAAGCTCGTTGGCCAGGCCGACCATGGCGGTCGTCCCTCCTCCGCAGATGATTCCGAACAGATTGCCAAAGAGATTAGCGAGCAAGATCAGATTCAGGCTCCGGCGAATTTCCTTTGAAAGGCGGAATTCGTCGTAGGCCAGCGACAGGGGAAACTGCAGGTGCCGTCGAAAAAGCTTCAACATTATTCCGCGTTCCTTTCATCCGTTCGTCGGTGAAATTGATGGCATTATAGCCCCGGTTCGACCTGCCGTCAAGACAAAAAAGAGGGATGTTCCATTTGACTGAAAAGGACTTCTCCGCTGACATGGTTTTACCGGATGAACCTGTTGACACAATGGATAAATAATGCTACTTTTCCTCTGGAAAGGGCTGAAGATTTGTTCGGCAGGGAGCAAATTGTCCGAAATCAGTGACAGCTGCTGAAAGGAGAATCAATTGGCACGAACAAAGGACATGACGAACGGCAACCCTGTGAAGCTGATTTTGTTTTTCGCGCTTCCGATTCTTGCCGGAAACACGCTGCAGCAGTTTTACAGCCTGGTCGACTCGCTGATTATCGGCCGGCTTGTCGGGGTAACGGCGCTGACCGCTGTTTCCGCTTCCGGATGGCTGGACTGGGCTGTGCTGTCCGTGCCCATGGGGCTGGCTCAGGGCTATTCCATCTATGCAGCTCAGTGCTATGGCGGGAAAAGATTTGCCGAGCTGAAAAGATCTGCAGCACAGAGCTATCTGATCTCCATTGGCGCAACCATTCTTCTGGAAGCGGCCAGTCAGCTGCTCCTTCATCCGGTGCTGCTATGGATGAACTCTCCGGACGAAACGATCCGGATGACGGAAAACTATCTGAGGATCATTTATGCCGGGCTGCCGGTTGTGATGTGCCTGAACATTTTCAGCGGATTTCTGCATGCCCTTGGGAACAGCAGAACACCTCTCCTGGCGCTGATCTGTTCGACAGCGGTCAATATTGTTCTGGACCTGTGGTTTGTCGGGCCATTGGGAATGGAAACCAACGGCGGCGCTTATGCGACGGTGATCGCGCAGACTGTATCCGCGCTGATCTGCATGGGCGCGGTTCTGAGAATCCCGGAGCTGCGGCCGGAGAAACAGGATTACCGGCCCGACCGGGGGATGATCCGCAGGCTTGTAAGACTCGGTTTTCCCATCGCCTTCCAGAACCTGATTATTTCGCTGGGCGGTCTGGTTTTACAGGGCGTCGTGAATGCGTTTGGATTTATCTTTATGGCCGGGTATAATGCCGCTTCCCGTTTCCAGGGACTCATCGAGATCGCGGGCACAGCCCTGGGGAACGCAGCGGGCACATTTGCCGGCCAAAACATCGGGGCCGGAAAAACGGAACGGGTCAGAACCGGCCTGCGTAAATCTGCACAGATCAGTTTTGCCATCGCGCTTTTGATCGGAATGATTATGGTTTGTTTCGGCAAACCGCTTCTGTCCCTGCTGATCCGGGAGGAGGTCGGCATTTCAGAACAGGTAATGTCGATTGGGCATGAGTTTCTGACGGTGATGGCGGCAGGACTGCCCATGCTGTATCTGCTGTTTATTTACCGATCCACACTGCAGGGGCTTGGGGATACGGTGATTCCGATGATTTCCGGCTTCGTGGAACTGGCGCTGCGGATTGGCTCAGCACTGATGCTTCCGAAACTGATCGGGTACTGGGGCGTTTATCTGGCTGAGATTGCCGCCTGGATCGGCGCAGGCATCTTCCTGATCATCGGATGCTACCGCAGGCTGCGAATCATCAGCCGACAGATCAGCGGTCTGTGAAAATGCCGCTGGAATCTGGACAGCCCGCAGCCAATGAAAGGAGTTTCCCGCCGTGGTTCAGTCCCGGACTTATATTGCGATCGACCTGAAAAGCTTTTATGCTTCTGTCGAATGCGTTGAGCGCCAATTCGATCCGCTGACCACCAATCTGGTGGTTGCGGATGAAAGCCGGACGGAGAAAACGATCTGCCTGGCTGTTTCTCCGGCCCTGAAAGCATATGGCATTCCCGGCCGGGCGAGGCTTTTTGAAGTGCTTCAGCGTGTTCAGCAGGTCAATGCGCAACGGCTTCGCGACGGCATCCGTTCCGGTCATATCCGGAAGAATGAAAACGGGCAATATGCCTTTGCCTCCTCCTCCATCAATACGGCTGTACTGGCTGCAAATCCCGACTATGAACTGGCCTTTTTTGCCGCGCCTCCGCGGATGAAGCTGTATGAGGAATACAGCACCCGGGTTTTCAGAATCTATATGAAGCATATCAGCCCGGAGGATATTCATGTGTACAGCATCGATGAAGTATTCATGGATGTCACAGGCTATCTGCAGACCTATGGCCTGACGGCCCGCGAGCTCGCGAAGATCATGATCCGGGACGTTCTGCGGGAGACGGGCATCATCGCTACAGCCGGGATCGGTACCAATCTGTATCTGGCGAAGGTTGCAATGGATATCGTTGCCAAGCATGTCAGTCCGGACCGGGATGGGGTAAGGATTGCCGAGCTGGATGAGATGAAATACCGGGAAATGCTCTGGTGTCATGAACCGCTGACGGATTTCTGGCGGGTCGGGAAAGGAATTGCTGCCAGGATGAATCAACTGGGCTGTCATACCATGGGCGATATAGCCCGGTTGAGCGAGACCAATGAAGACCGGCTGTATGATGTCCTGGGAATCAATGCCGAGCTCCTGATTGATCATGCCTGGGGCTGGGAGCCGACCAATATCGCGGCCATCAAATCCTATCAGCCGGAGAACAATTCCCTGTCCTCGGGACAGGTGCTTTCCGAACCGTATTCTGCCGTCGACGGCAGGCTTATCGTCCGGGAGATGACAGAGCTGCTGGCGCTGGATCTTGTCCGGAAAAATCTGGTGACAAAACAGATTACGCTGACTATTGGCTATGACCGGGACAGCCTGACGGTTCTCCACCGCGGCCGTACGATGAAGGATACGGTTTACGGAGTTGCGGGTACAGGAAAGCCATATGCCGGTGAAGTAGCCGAAGACTTTTACGGGCGTGTGGTGCCCAAACACGCCCACGGAACCGGGAAACTGGATCATTACACTTCTTCGGCGAGGCAGATCGTTGCTGCCATGATGGATGTGTACGACCGAATCATGGATCCGGATCTGCGGATCCGCAGAATTTATGTCGTTGCATGCGGCGTGATCCCGGAAACAGATATTCCTGAAGAAGCGCCGGTTCAGCTCGATCTGTTTACCGACTATGAAGCACTCGAGCAGGCGCAGGAAGTACGGAAGGAATCGGAGGAAAAGGAACGCAGACTGCAGAAGACGGCTCTGCTCATGCAGGAAAGATTCGGCAGAAACGCGATATTAAAGGGCATGAATCTGGAGAAGAAGGGAACAACCCGTACCCGCAATGGGCTGATCGGCGGGCACAGGGCCGGGAATGATGAGCTGGTGGAGACCATTCCGGGGAAGAAGGAGACGCAGCCATGAAGAAGCAAGCCGCAGGCAAAGCGCCGGATCCCCGGGTCGTTTACGCGGATATTATCAGCCATCCGCATCACGTGTCGGATCATCATCCGCAGATGTCTGTGTATGACCGCGCCGCGCAATTCGCGCCGTTTGCGGCGCTGCCGGGTTACGATGACATGATTGCTGAAGAGGCCAGACCGGTAGCGCGCAGGATTGAACTGAGCGAAGAAGAGCAGGAGCAGCTGAATCAGAAGCTGAATCTGATCAGTGACGCGATTGCGGCCGGAACAAAGCCGGTGGTTTCAATTACCATTTTTGTTCCGGATCTCCTGAAGGACGGCGGCCGCTACGAAACAGTGACGGAGAAAATCCGGCGTGTGGATCCCCACGGACAGGTAGTTATCCTTGACAGGAAAACCGGGATCGCCGGTTCCTATGAAAGTCTCCGGATGGCAGATATCCTTGAGATCCATGGCACGCTTGTGGATCAGGATGTCTATTAAGGACAGGATTACCTGACAGAGAGACTGATGAAAATAAAAACCCGGAAGTCGTTGATTTTCTTTACTTCCGAGTGAATGGAGCCTCTGGTTTGTGAGCTGGCTGATTCGGAAAGTGCGCTGCTTTCTGAAAAAACGTATCTTGCTGCCTGCGGTGAATGAAATATCAGGATAGAGAAATCGCTATTCGAGAGGGGAGATTCTTGGAGAAAAAGCTTTCGGGTCAGTATGCGGCAGGGGAATCCACCGATTCCGACAGGAAATCCAGTTCGCTCAGAAACTGAACCGCCAGCCGGATTTCCTCGTCCGTAACCGGAACGATTTCAGCCTTTCCTTCCGACTCGAGGCCAGCAGAACCCATATGAGTCATGACGATTTCGATTTCATATCCCCTGTAAACTGTGTAAAAAACCACATAGTCCACATTGTCCTTTCCTACTTTCACAACATAGAACTCTGTTCCGTATATGGTCGTCATTGTGCTGATTTCCACCTGATCCTCTTCCCGGAAGGAGTCGGCGATGGCGGCAGCGGATTCGGGATCCAGATCATTCAGCCGGGCCACATCAGAATACAGATCATTGTAGGTGATGGAAAGGGAAAGAGAAGGCTTTCCCGCAGCATCCGGGGATATCATGGCGGTCACACTGTCGCCTTCGCTATCAAGCACTTCCAGGGTATATTCCTCCGGAATTGCGCACCTGAGCTCGAACGCGCCATTTACACCGAGGATACCCATGGTTACCTTTTCCGAACCGATGGATTCAGCTGTGGCAGCGCAGGAGAACAGCATCATGATGCACAGGAGAACAGCGATTGATTTTTTCATGAACAGCCCCTTCCTTTCTGTCCGATCTGATTACTTTACAGTCACATATCCGCGGCGGATGAAACCGATTGGGTTGGCCACAGGATCTTCCGCCTGATATCAGTTCCCCAGTTCAGCCAGCACGGTCAGTTCCTTTTCCTGAGGGCAGGCGGCAATCCATTCGCCTCCGTGACGGGAGGCCAGCGCAGATGTACCCAGCCGGAAGCGCGGGCGGGACTAAAATCACAGTATAAGGATACAGCATTTTCCGGGCGGAAGCAAATTATCTGTTCATGTCAGCGATTTACCGGATACAGCCGGAGCGGCAGCCTTCGGACGCTTGCCCTGACAGGAAATCAGGCCTCTGGTACCATTCC